>CATJJD010000054.1 GCA_949740385.1 uncultured Lachnospiraceae bacterium | reverse complement strand
GTTTGCCGCGCTGGAGGAGGCCTGTCTGCGGTTTGACCTGGGAAAGCCCATATGGCTGGACAGCAACATCCAGGAGTTTAAGCGGCGTGCGTGCACGAGATTTACACAGGATAACTTTATCGAGGAGATCGAGTTCGACTACATGGAAATGCAGGTGCTCGAGGAGAGCTGACAGAGGGAAAAGAACAATGCGGTATCAGTGATGAGAGGATGCGCGGAAAGCGGGGCGATGATTTATGGACAGATCACAGGGATTTAACGAGGGGATTGACAGCTGGGAGACGGTTATGTTTTTGTACAACTCCGCATTAAAGGAGGTGGCTACCAAGGTTGACATCCTGAACGATGAATTCGTGCACGTGCACAAGTACAATCCGATCGAGTACATCAAGTCGCGCATCAAGAAGCCGGAGAGCATTGTGAAGAAGCTCCGCAGAAACGGCTACGAGAGCACCATTGACAATATGGTATCCCATGTGAAGGACATTGCGGGAATCCGCATTGTCTGCTCCTTCACCTCCGACATATACCGGCTGGCCGAGATGATCGGCAAGCAGAACGACCTGACCGTGATCTCGGTGAAGGACTACATCCGGCATCCGAAGGACAGCGGCTACAAGAGCTTTCACATGATTGTCACGGTGCCGATCTTTCTGTCGGACCGGGTGGTGAACACGAAGGTGGAGATCCAGATCCGCACGATCGCCATGGATTTCTGGGCGAGCCTCGAGCACAAGATCTACTACAAGTTCGAGGGCAACGCGCCGGATTACATCAGCGAGGATCTGCGGGAGTGCGCGGAGATCGTCGCTGATCTGGACGCGAAAATGCTGCAGCTGAACGACGCCATTCTGGAGGCGAGGGAACAGCAGTTTTCCGGCGGTTAGCGTCAGGTGCGGTCGCAGCTTTCACACCGGCGTTTTCCGTGGAGCCTTCGGCCCAGACGCTGAAACAGCGACTGGGGTATGGAAAAGCCGAAGATGATGCCGAAGGTGATGGCGAGAGCCAGCTCCAGCGTCTCCAGCCCCTTTGCCGAGGCGTTTCCACCCTCCTCGGTGATGAGGTAGTAGGCGGTGTAGTAGATGCCGGCTCCCGGCACCAGCGGGAAGATGCCCGGGAGCAGATACATGGTAGCGGGGGCAAGCCGGACTACGGCCATGGTCCGGGAGAAGATGGTAAGGGTCAGCGTTCCCACCAGGCTTGCGGCCACGGGGCCAAAGCCTGCGGCGGTGAAGGCATAGTAGAACAGCCAGCCGATGGCTCCCGATATGCCGCACAGAAGAAGCTCCTTCTTCGGCGCGGAAAACAGGATTGCAAACGCGGTTGTTGCGATTATCGCCACGGCAAATTGTATGATAAAATTCACAGTACCGGCCCTCCTCCCAGAAAACGCACACAGAGAATCGGAATACATACGCCCACGGCGATGCACAGCGCCGTCAGGAGCGCGTCGATCAGGTGGATCGTGCCCGACAGGTAATCGCCGTTGTAAAAGTCGCGGATCGAGGTGGTAAATACAATCCCCGGCAGAAGCGGCATGATGGAGCCGATAATCAGCTTGTCGTAGAGGACGGGCAGGCCGCTCATAAAGGCAAGAAGGCTCGCCGCGGAGACAAACATGCTGGCGAACACGTTCGTCAGAAAGCGGGATACCTTATGGCTCTGGAACGCGAACAGAAGGCACTGCTCCAGAAAGCCGACGGCGACGGCGAGACAGATGTCCGCAACGCCGCCGCCGAACAGGTAGCAGAAGCAGCTGTTGCCGACGCCGCAGGCCAGTGCGCATAAAAGGCGGGAGTAAGACGGCAGCTTTTGGCACTGCCTTAGCCTCTCCCAGGCCTCCTGCAGAGAGCAGCTCCGGGTGCATATGTCCCGCACAAGCTGGTTTAGGGCGGCGATTTTTCCCAGGTTCGTGGAGCCAAGCGGCACGTGCCTGATCATGCTGCAGGCGTCCTCCCGGTTTTCGTTTGCGCTGGCAAAGATGCCGTTGGAGAGTACGTAGGCGTCAAAATTTTCCACCTCGTAGGCATCTAATATATGAATAACGGAATCCTCGACGCGGTAGATCTCCGCGCCGTTTCTTAGCATGGCGTCACCGATTTCCACGGCGAGCGTCATGATGTCTTTCGTGCTGGTCATCCGGCATATTTCCTCCTTTTGTAATTCATATTAAATTTATGCCCGAATTGCCGGTGTGTCAATCACTTTTTCGCATAAAGACTGTTTTTTTCACACATACTAGTGCCAGAACAATCCGAATGAAAGGAGTGACAGGGTGAAAACAGCAAACGGACGGCAGATACAGGGGTGGACGAAACGGTATCGTCTGTTTCTGTGGGGTCTGCTTTTTGCACTGGTGGTTCTTGCCTGCTGCCTGTTTTACGGGGTGAGCCGCAGATCGGAAATTCCACGGGAGGGGACGCTGGTATACAGCGAAGAAATTTATGAAGGAAACGCATGAAATTATCTATGTGAAGGCGGCGCGCAACAGCGTCTGCTGCAATCCGAGGATAAAGCTGTCGGATGTGATGTCGGTGGAGTGCACAAACCCGGCGCTGTGCGCCGGAGTAAAAAACATGACGCTCTGCACCTTCACCAAAAGCGAGGATAAACAAAAGAAAAAGCGCATCGAGATATTTTCGATCTTAAAGGTCATCGAGCTGATCACACAGGAGTATCCGAATGCGGAGGTGGTCAGCTACGGGGAGCAGGATTTTGTGGTGGAGTACATCCCGTCGCCGGTGCAGCCGAAATGGCTGGAAATCGGCAAGGTGGTGCTGCTTTGCATCATTGTCTTTTTTGGCTCGGCCTTTACGATTATGGCGTTCAACAACGACGTGTCCGTAGGGGAGGTGTTCGACCGGTTCTACGGGCAGTTTATGGGGACGGACAAGCCGCAGGTGACGGAGATGGAGTTTTTTTACTGCATCGGGCTTGCGACAGGCATTCTCGTGTTCTTCAACCATCTCGGAAAGAAGAAGTTCACGGCGGACCCTACGCCGATTCAGGTGGAGATGCGCAAGTACGAGAAGGATGTGGACACGACGCTGATTGAAAATGCGGGGAGGATGGGGCACGAGAATGATGTTAGTTAGACACGTACTTCTGAGCTGCCTCTCCTTTGCCTGCGGGGCGGCGGTGTCGGCCGGAACCTTTGCGTTTCTTCTGGTAGTCGGCGTTGTGCCCCGGATACTGGGCAGAACAAGCGAGGCAAAACGGATTTTTCTTGCGGAGAACATGATTATTCTGGGGGTTCTGACCGGCGCGGTTTTCTCGATCTTCGAGTGGGAGGCGGCCTTTCCCGCCGCCTGGGTGAGCCATCTTGTGTTCGGGCTGTTCGGCATCTCGGCGGGAATCTTTGTGGGCTGCATCGCGGTGGCTCTTGCGGAGATTCTCAACACATTTCCGATTATGTTCCGGCGCATGCATATCAAATGCGGTTTAAGCTGGGCGCTGACGGCCATGGCGGTGGGGAAGATGATCGGCTCTCTCTACTATTTTTATGGGGGGTACGGTCTGCCGAAATACTGGTAAAGAAGGCGGCTCTGTGGTATGATAGGTGACAGAAGAAAAAAAGGAGGATGCTGCCATGGTGCCGTCCATTGCCAGACAGAGTGTTATTATCAAGTGCAACACCGAAAAATCCGTGCTTCTTGGCAACTACGAGTTCTATTACGCCGCAGGCTTTCTGAAAAAACTTTACGGGCTTACGGCGGATGCCGGTATGGAGCCCGCCGCTCTCCACGAAGCGGTGACCGGGCAGATTGCGTCCCTTGTGCCTGAGGACGCCAGGGAGCGCTATCTGATCGGGATTTTTAAAGGCTACGACCCGGACCCTGCACAGGACGAACAGATGCGGGAGCTATTTCATATGGGGGAGAGTGAGCTTTACCCCTGGGTGATGAACGTACTCTGCGAATAGAGGCGGGAATGAAATATCGGCGGTTCGGACGCTATTTTTGTCAAAACTCTTTTTTCAGGCGGGAAACTGTGCTATAATTTATTTTAACGCGGTAACGAGTTAACTACAGTACAGGAGAGGAGACAAAATGACAGCAGAACAATATCGCAGAGCAAACCGAACCGTATTTATTGTAACTGTAATTATTCAGGCTTATCTGTTGGTCGTCGGCGTACTGACCGCGGCAACCGGGGGCGGAGGTTTTGATTTGCGGACGGTAATTCGAATCGCAGTCGGCCTGATCTGTCTGATGATCGCCGTTTTTTCCGTTGTGCGGCTCAGAGATACGCGGGCAGGCGCGCTGGCACTGTCCTTTGCGGCAATTACCGCCTACGCGGTTTTCGTTGTGTCGGGGACGAACGTGGCCGTCTATGCCTACGCTTTCCCGATTATATTTGCTGCCATGGCCTACTTTGACTATAAGCTGATTGCCGTACTAAGCGGCATCGCAATCGCCGCGAATCTGCTGCAGTGCTTTGTGTTTTCTTATACCGGGGGAAATTTCGGAGACAGTATTCTTGCACTTTTCGTGCTGATTCTTGTGACCTTTGCGGCGACCACCGTGAGCCGGCTTCTGATTACATTTAATAAGGAAAATATGGATACGATTCGGGAGGCGGCCGAGATTCAGAAGGAGAACAGCCGCAAGCTGATCGGGGTGGCCTCTGACATCACCGAATATTTCAGTGAGGCGATGAAGAATCTTGAGAGCCTGCAGAGCCATGTGGACGCAAGCAATTTTGCCATGAGCAACATTGCCGACAGCTCGGACAGCACGGCGCAGGCCATCACGAGACAGGCGGAGGTGTGCGGCGAGATCCGAAACGACACCGACCGGGTGGAGAGCGAGATGCGGGGCATGATCGAGTCGTCCAACCGGGCCGGCAGGACGGTCAGCGAGGGGGCAGAGGTGGTGCGCGACCTTATGAGCCAGACGAGAGAAGTGGAGGAGGCCGCAGGCATCACGGTGGAGGTGATTGACAGCCTGACCAAAAAGGTGGACGAGGTGCAGGCCTTTGTGGGCACGATTCTTGAGATTTCCAGCCAGACCAACCTGCTGGCTCTCAACGCGTCCATCGAGGCGGCAAGAGCCGGGGAGGCCGGCAAGGGCTTTGCGGTTGTGGCGGACGAGATCCGGGGGCTGTCCGAGCAGACGAAGGACGCGTCCAATAGCATTACGCTCATTATCCGGGAGCTGATGGAGGACACGAAGCGGGCCAACGACAGCATCGACCATTCGGTAGCCTCGGTGACGAGACAAAACGAGCTGATCGAGAACACAAGAGAGAAGTTTGAGCGTGTGGACACGGAGGTGGGCGAGCTGACGAGAAGCATCCAAAGCAGCGAGCGGATGGTTCTTGGCATTGTGGAGAGCACCGGGCGCATTACCGACGACATCGCCCATCTGTCCGCCTCCAGCGAGGAGGTTGCGGCTTGTGCGGCGGAGGGACTCCGCACGTCCGAGACGGCGGTGCAGAGCATGAAGATATGTAAAGAGGTGCTGGAGAATATTTTCGGACTGGCGCAGGGATTAAAGTAGTCTAAAAAAATGATACCAAACTGATAAATGGAACCTTTTGCAGAGGTTCCATTTTTTTTATGATTATAGACAGATCAGTGGAAAAGGAGCGGGAAGAGATATGAAAGAATATCAGTTTATCGACGAGTACGGGAGCTTTGAGCTTAAGGGTGCGGAAAACGACATGGGGCTTTAGTGGCCTCTGGCATCGGAGAGCGGGTTAAAGAGCGCCGTGACGCCGAATCTGTGCGGAGACAGCAAGCTCGACCAGAATCATTTCCTGTTTGAGCCGGTCAGCATAGAAAACATAAGAGAGAGCCGCACGTCGCGTAACTTCTGGTGTATGGTAAAGGGGAAGGGTCCCTGGTCGGCGACGGGAATGTCGGCCAGACAGGAGGCGGCCCGCTTTGGCGCAGGGCAGGATGACTCGGGAGTGCGGGCCGGCTTTATGTGGCACGAGACGTACCGGAGGTCAGAGGAGTTCGGACTTCTGGCGGAAATTACTTCCTTTGTGCCCGTGCGCTCGAATGTGGAGGTGACGGCGGTTAAGCTCACAAACTGCGGCCGGGAAAAGACAGAGCTTACGGCGGTCGCGGCGGTCCCGATCTACGGAAGGAGCGCGGACAATATCAGAGATCACCGGCATGTGACCTCGCTGCTGCACTGCATCCGGACTGCCGGGTACGGCGTGCATGTGACGCCGACCCTCTCCTTTGACGAGAGGGGACATCAGGAGAACGATACGGTTTACTTTGTCGAGGGCATGACGGCGGAGGGAGAGCCGCCGGAGAGCTTTTATCCGGAGCTGGAGGCCTTTGTGGGAAAGGCGGGGACGCTCCTGTGGCCGGAGGCGGTGGTTGCGGATCTTGCCGGGGTGAAGTCCGGTGTGCAGATCGACGGGCAGGAGGCCCTCGGCGGGCTTCGCTTTGCGCCGGTTACTCTTATGCCGGGCGAGTCCCGGACTTATCTTGTGCTGGCGGGGACGGCCGGTAAAAACGCGGATATCCGTGCGGTTCGGGAAGGGCTGAATACCGGAGAGAAGGTGTTTAAGGAGCTTGCGATTACCCGCGCGTACTGGCGGAAGAAGGTGAACGTAAGCTGCCGCACGGCGGACGAACAGTTCGACAGATTTATGCAGTGGGTGAGCTTCCAGCCGGAGCTGCGGCGCATATTCGGCTGCTCCTTTCTGCCGCACCATGACTACGGCAGAGGCGGAAGAGGCTGGCGGGACCTCTGGCAGGACTGTCTGGCGCTCCTTATTATGAACCCGGACGGCGTGCGCCAGCTGCTTTTGTCGAACTTCGGCGGCGTGCGGCTGGACGGAAGCAACGCCACGATTATCGGCGAGCGGCCGGGGGAGTTTAAGGCGGACCGAAACGCAATCACCCGGGTGTGGATGGATCACGGCGTATGGCCCTGCGTGACCACGAAGCTGTATCTGGACCAGACCGGGGACCGGGATCTTCTGTACCGGCGTGCGCCTTATTTTAAGGACCGGCAGATTATGCGGGGAACCGCCGCGGATGAGCAGTGGGAGGACACGGACTGCCGGCAGAAGGACGCGGCGGGGCGGCTGTATGAGGGAACCGTGCTGGAGCATCTTCTCGTGCAGGCGCTTACGGCCTTTTTCGAGGTGGGCGAACACAATCATATCCGGCTGAGGGACGCGGACTGGAACGACGCCATTGACATGGCGGGAAAAAGAGGCGAGAGCGTGGCCTTTACCAACGCCTACGCAATGAACCTGAAGAACCTCTCCGGGCTTTTGTATGACGAGGAGCAAAAGGGCGTATCCGAGATCGAGGTGTTTGAGGAGCTTAAGGAGCTTCTTCTTCTGGAGGAGGGCCTTTACGACAGCGCTGAGAAAAAGCGCGGGCTTCTGCATTCCTATATGAAGCGGTGCAGCCGCACAATCAGCGGAAACCGGGTGCGGCTAAATACGGGGGAGCTGGCGCAAAATCTTATGGGAAAGGCCCAATGGATCATGGAGCACATCCGAAAGACCGAGTGGGTGGAGGATCGTGAGGGGCGGGGCTGGTTTAACAGCTACTATGACGACAGCGGCAGACAGGTCGAGGGCGTTAAGGACGGGCAGGTGCGGATGATGCTCACAGGCCAGGTGTTTTCGATCATGGCGGGCACGGCGGACAGGACGCAGACCGCCGCAATTGCGGAGGCGGCGGACCGCTATCTGTTTGACGGGGAATGCGGCGGCTACCGTCTGAATACGGATTTCGGCGAGGTAAAGACGGATATGGGGCGCATGTTCGGCTTCGCATACGGCGAGAAGGAGAACGGAGCCGTGTTCTCCCACATGGCGGTTATGTACGCCAACGCCCTCTACGGGCGCGGCTTTGCGAAGGAGGGCTGCCGGGCGCTTCATGCGCTGTACCGGCAGTCCATGGACTATGAGAGGAGCCGTATCTATCCGGGGATTCCGGAGTATTTTGGGAGGAACGGAAGAGGTCTCTACCACTATCTGACCGGAGCGGCCAGCTGGTATATGCTGACCGTCGTCACCGGAATGTTCGGCGTGCGGGGCAATGCCGGAAATCTGGAAATTGAGCCGCAGCTTCTCGCGGGCCAGTTTGACGAAGAAAACAGGGCGGAGCTGTCCCTTGACTTTGCGAATATCCAGTGGTGCATCCGGTTCGAAAACCCAAAGCGGCTGGACGCCGGAGCTTATGAGATCGACACGGTTACGGTGGACGAGGATACTATTTTGGTGAAGGATACCCGAGCCGTGCTGGCCCGGAAGTATTTATGCGGCTTTGACGAACGGCGCACACACCGGATAAAGGTCGTATTGTGCGAAAACAGAAAGAAGCAGTAGATGGAAAGAGGAGAGAGTATGAGCAGAGAAAACAGAAGCTATGAGATGAAGGATTACGCCAGGCAGTCAAATTTCGCCAGTTTTCTGCCGGGAATTGCGGGAGTGCGGGGCATCCCTGTCTGGTGCTACTATGTGAACCGGGGACAGGGCGTGGTCAGCTTTGGAACGGACAACAAGGATCACGCGATTATGGAGTTTTACCCGGCCCATGTGGCGTACCAGAATGCGAAGCGCATGGGTTTCCGCACGTTTCTGAGAAGAGACGGCGCGTACGCGGAAGGCTTTGCCGACGAGAGCAATCCCCATACCATGAAGATCGGCATGAACGGCCTGTCGGTGGAGGAGGACTTAAAGAGCGCCGGTCTGCGGCTTGAAATATCCTACTTTACGCTGCCGGAGGAGCCTCTTGGAGCGCTCGTGCGCCGCGTGCGGGTGACGAACACGTCCGATGCCTCCTGCAGTCTTGAGATTTTGGACGGGATGCCGCAGATCATTCCCTTCGGCGTGGGAGCCCATGACATGAAGAATATGACTCAGACCGCGAAGGCCTGGATGCAGGTGGAGGACCGGGCGTCCGGCGTGCCCTACTACCGGGTGCGGGCCAGCATGGAGGACAGCGCGTCGGTGTCAGCCGTTTGGGGAGGCAACTTTGCCTTTGCGGTAACGGAGAGCGGAGAGCGGCTTTCCGTTACCGCCGACCCGGAGGCGGTGTTTGCCTGGGACAATTCTCTTCTTACGCCGGTGCGCTTTGCAGAGGGCGGGCTTGACGCGGTGGAGGCGCAGGAGGAGATCAGCTCCAATCTTCTGCCGTGCTGCCTGTTTCACAGAAGGGTATGCCTTGCGCCGGGAGTAAGCGATGTGTTCTACGAGATGATCGGGCAGGCGGAAAGCAAAGAGATTCTGCACCGCTTTCTCGCAGCCGGGCACGACGGCGCATGGTTTGAGCAGAAGCAGGAGCGGGCGGATGCGCTTGTCAGAGAGCTGACCGACTGCATTGATACGGAGACGGCGGAAGAGACCTTCGACGCCTACTGCCGATACACCTACATGGACAATGTGCTCCGCGGCGGCTGTCCAATCCGGCTTGGGAGCAGCAAAATCTTTTATGTGTACTCCAGAAAGCACGGGGATCTGGAGCGGGATTACAACTATTTTTCCATGCTGCCGGAGTTCTATTCCCAGGGCAACGGCAATTTCCGGGACGTAAACCAGAACCGGAGAATGGATACGTTTTTCTCGCCCTTTGTGGAGAGAGAAAACCTGCACACCTTCTACAGCCTGATTCAGCCGGACGGATACAACCCTCTCGGCGTGGAGAAGCTGACTTACACGGTGAAAAAGGAGAAGGCCGATGAGATTTTAAAAAATTCCGACGAAGAGAAGCGCCGGGCCGTGACCGCCCTTGTGACGGAGCCGTTTACGCCGGGAAAGCTTTTTGCGGCGCTTTCGGACGGGGAGGAGGCAGAGAGCGCGCAGGCGCTGTTTGACGCGCTGATCGACGCGGCGGAGGCTGCGGTTTGCGGCGAATTCGGCGAGGGCTACTGGTGCGACCACTGGGACTACAACCTGGATCTGATCGAGGAGTATTTAAGCGTATTCCCGGAGAAGGAGGAGGAAATGCTTTTTGAGAAAGCGTACACCTTCTTTCTGCCGCAGATTCGCATAAACCGCCGCACGAAGCGCTATGTGGCGACCGGCAAAGGGGTGCGGCAGTACCGGGCGCTGGACGAGAGCAGCAAAAGAGACGGAGCCGATAAGCTTGTGCGGGCGAACGGGGGCCGGGGCGAGGTTATCCGGACTACTCTTATGGAGAAGCTTCTTGTTTTATGTGCTGCCAAGTATGCGGCGCTGGACGCCTACGGCATGGGTGTGGAGATGGAGGGCGGAAAGCCCGGGTGGTACGACGCCTTAAACGGCCTTCCGGGGCTTTTGGGCTCCTCCATGGCGGAGACCTGCGAGCTTTTTCGTATGCTGGATTATACGATCGGAGCGCTGCGCCGTTACTCCCGCAGTGTGTCCGTGCAAAGGGAGCTGGCCGTTTTCATAGACGCCCTTGCGCAGATTACAGAGGATGAGGCAAAAAACATTGCGGGTGAGCAGGAGCTGCTCTCCTTCTGGAACCGCATCAACGACGCGAAGGAGAGCTACCGCGACCGCGTGTACAATGGAATGTCCGGGGAGACGGCAGAGTATTCGGCCGCCGCGCTGGTGCCGGTGCTTGAAGCGTGGCGGAATACGGTATCTGCCGGAATTGACAAGGCGCTTTCGTATTCCGGAGAGGACGGCATCTGCCCGACTTATTTCTCCTATGAGGTGACGCGCTATGAGGAGACCGGGGAGGGCGTTGTGCCGCTGGCCTTTGCCGTACAGCGGATTCCTTCCTTCCTGGAGGGGCCGGTGCGCTATTTAAAGCTTCCGGTGGAGCTTTCGAAAAAGAGAGAGCTGTACCGGCGGGTGAAGGACAGCGACCTCTACGACCGGAAGCTTTCGATGTACAAGGTGAACGCCTCCCTTGAGGAGGCCTCCTATGAGCTGGGGCGCGCCAGAGCCTTTACGCCGGGATGGCTGGAAAACGAGTCCGTCTGGCTGCACATGGAGTACAAATATCTGCTGGAGCTGCTTAAGTCCGGGCTTTACGAGGAGTATGCGGCAGATTTTGAGAAGGTGCTGATTCCGTTTCTGGACGAGGAGGTTTACGGCAGAAGCGTGCTGGAAAATTCCTCCTTTATCGCCGGAAGCAAAAATCCGAACCCGAAGATTCACGGGAAAGGCTTTGTCGCCCGTCTGAGCGGTTCTACGGTGGAGTTTCTGAATATGTGGAAGCTTATGATGTTCGGAAAGAAGCTGTTTGAATTTCAGGAGAATGAGCTTACATTTCGGCCGCAGCCGGTTCTTTTGGCACGCCTGGTGGGCGATAAACGGTGCGTGTCCGCCATGCTTCTGGGAAAGACGAGGGTGACTTACCGGCTGTCGGAGTGCGGGGATTATTTCCCGGGCGAGTATGGGATCACCGGTATGGAGCTGACATATCGGGACGGCACGAAGCGGGAGGTATCCTCCGATATGCTGCGGGGACAGATGGCGGAGGATGTGAGAAATCATCTGGTGGAGGCGATTCAGGTGAATCTAAAAAAATGACACCGTTTTAAAATAAGATACATTTTTTTTAGAAAAATATCCTCCTATAATGGTCTTATCAAAGACAAGGAGGATATTTTTATGAATTGGAAGAAAGTGGTATCAGTACTGCTGGCAGGGACGATGATGTTCTCACTGGCGGCGTGCGGCGACAGCGGAAGCGGCGGAAGCGGCGGAAACGGCGGCGGCGGAACACAGGGCGGTGAGGAGACCGGCGGCGGTTCCGGGGAAAAGCTTGTTGTATGGACGCTCTCCAAGGATCTGGTGGACATTGGAAACCGTTATAAGGAGAAGACGGGCATTGAGGTGGAGACTGTGGTAATCGAGCCGGATCAGTACCCGACGAAGGTGCAGACGGCGCTCCTTGCGGGGGAGACCGAGCCGGACATTATCGTGGGCGAGCCGCAGATGCTGGAGGATTTCTACGATTCGGGATTCTTTGCAAATCTGGACGAGTTCGGTGCGCAGGATTACGCGGACCAGATCGTTGACTATGTGTGGAAGGTAGGACAGGATTCGGAAGGGGTGCAGCGGGCGATCTCCTATCAGATTACGCCGGCGGGCATGTACTACCGCAGAGATATTGCGCAGGAGGTGTTCGGCACAGAAGACCCGGAGGAGATCGGAAAGCTCTTTGCGGATTACGACACGGTTCTTGAGACCGCAAAGACGTTAAAGTCCAAAGGCTACCGCATCTTTGCGTCCGACGCGGAGATGAACTACTTCTCCGGCGACAGCGCATGGGTTGTGGACAATACTTTAAATGTCAGCCAGGGCAGACTGGACTACATGGATCTTTGCGTGGAGCTCTACCAGCAGGATCTGACGGCCTATGCTTCCCAGTGGGCTACACCGTGGTATCAGGCGATGGCGGGCGAGGTTCCGATTCTGAGTGCGGAGACCCAGTGGGGAACCGACGACATGAACATCTGGGATGAGGAGTCCTTCAACGAGGCAACCGCGGGCATGGAGACGACACAGGTGTTCGCCTTCGGTCTTCCGTCCTGGGGCGTACTGACCATGAGAGACAACGTGAAGGATACCGCAGGCAAGTGGGGCGTTTGCGCAGGACCGGCTTACGGCTTCGGCGGCGGAACCTACATCGGCATTTCTTCCAACTCAAAGAGAAAAGACGCAGCGTGGGAGTTTGTGAAGTTCTGTACGTTAGATGAGGATACGGCAAACTGGTGGATCGAGTTCTCCGAGGGCGACACCGTATCGCTGATTCCGGTGCTGGAGGCGCACAAGGATGATGAGAACGAGATCTACGGCGGACAGAAGCTCTACAGCTTCTGGATGGAGCAGGCGGAGGGTATCGACTACTCCAAGGTAACCCGCTACGACAAGCTGATCGGCGACGCGTGGGGTGAGGCGATCTCGGCTATCAAGGCGAAGGAGAAAACAAAGGAAGAGGCAATTTCCGAGTTTTACGACAAGGTGCAGGCAACCTACCCGGATCTGACAATCAACCGGTAGGATACGGATTCCAGCCAATCACCCAGGTGGTTGGCTGGAAATAAATTGTCGGAAAATTTTTAAAAAACAGGGGACATAAATACGCCGTGCGGCGAAAGAATGAGGAGATAAGCCTATGAAAAAAAAGAAAGGTCTGAGAAATTACGACAATATGGGATACCTGTTTGTGATCCCGTTTGTCGTTGTATTCCTGATTTTCAGCGTGTATCCGGTTGTGCGGACACTGTATTTCAGCTTTACCGACGCAAAGATCGCGGGGGTCGGGGAGACGAACTGGGTGTGGTTTGAGAATTATATCCGCGTGTTTAAGGACAAATTCTTCTGGAGAGGTCTCGGAAATACCGTTCGGATCTGGGGCGTAAACATCGTGCTGCAGCTGGGACTTGCGTTTCTTCTGACCATTGTATTCAGCGATATTAAATACAAGATGAAGGGACTTGGCATATTCCGTGTGATTTACTATCTGCCGAACCTGATTGCGGCGACCTCCATCGCCTTTTTGTTCCAGACGCTTCTGGACTGGAGATACGGTACCTTCAACCAGCTGATTGCGGGAATTTACCGGCTGTTCGGGGCAAACTATAACCCGATCAACTGGCTGGGCGAGTCCGCCACGGCAGGACCGACCATCGCCGTGATCTCGTCCTGGATGTGGTTCGGAAATTCCTTTATTATGCTGATGGCGGGCGTGCAGGGCATATCGAAGGATTCCTTTGAGGCGGCGGCCATCGACGGCGCGGGCAGATGGACGGTGTTCGGCAAAATTACCGTTCCGCTCCTGCGGCCGATGCTCATGTATGTGGCCATCACCTCGCTGATCGGAGGACTGCAGATGTTCGACCTTCCGTTCCTTATGGCTCAGCCTACAAGCGCGTCCTACGACAGCGTGTACACGGCGGTTATGTATCTGTACAAGTTCGGATTTACTACCGGAACGACTCAGACCGGCTTTGCTTCCGCTATTGCTTACGTGATATTCCTGATTATTCTGGCAGTATCGCTGATTCAGCTGAAAGTATTTAACAAGGAGGATTAAGGCATGAATACGATTGGATTTAAGATAAAAAAGGGAATCCTGTATTTCTTACTGATACTGCTCGGCATTATCTGCCTGCTTCCGTTCCTTCTGATGCTTGTCAACGCCACGCGAAGCGGAAGTGAGATTGTGACGTCCTTTACGTTAATTCCGAGTTCACACTTAAAAGAGAACTGGGACACGGTATTTGAGTACTTCAACCTGTTTCTGGGCATGTTAAACAGCGTGAAGGTTGCCGTTCCGGCGACCCTTCTGTCCGCGTATTTTTCCGCGCTGACCGCTTACGCTCTTGCCATGTACAAGTTTAAGGGGAGCAGGCTGATCTTCACCGTGATCTTAATCTTTATGATGATTCCGGGACAGCTTGGACTGATCGGTTTCTACAATCTGTGTACGAAGCTGCGTCTGGTGAACTCCTATGTGCCGCTCATCGTTCCGGCCATCGCGGCGCCCGGCACGGTGTTTTTCTTAAGGCAGTACATGCTGTGTGTGATTCCGCCGTCGCTCATTAAGGCGACCAGAATCGACGGCACCAACGAGCTGTACATTTTCCATCGGATCGCGATCCCGATGATGTCGCCGGGTATTGCAACCATGTCAATCATGGGCTTTATCGGCAACTGGAATTCCTACCTGACGCCGATGATTATTCTGAATAAAAACGAGAAGTTCACCCTGCCGGTTATGATGGCGACGCTGCGTGCCTCGACAGACATCAATGCAAACCAGGGAGCCATATACCTGGCTGTCGCGGTGTCCGTCATTCCGATTCTTCTGGTGTTTGCGTTCTTCTCGAAATACATTATAAGCAGTATAGCGGCAGGAGCGGTCAAGGGATAGGAAGCATAAAAATTAAAGAAAGGCTCTGCTTTTGCGGAGTCTTTCTTTGTGTTATAATTGTCGCATGTATTTACCTGAGAAAAACGGATGGATGCGGGGGCTGGTATGAGTCTGAGGAAGAACGGAATAAGAACAGGTGTGATTGCTCTTTTTTGCCTGGCGGCCGGCGGCTGCGGGGTGTATGAGCCGGGGAATAAGGAGACGGAGGCGGTTCAGGAGAGCGGGCCGGCGTGGAAACGGCTGGCGGAGACAAAAGAGGATATTACGTTTGACTGGTATATTAATTATTCCTGGTTTGCGACAGAATGGGGCGGCAATGTGGTTTCGGATACCATCACGGAGGAGACCGGCGTCAGCGTAAATTTTATCACGCCCATGGGAAGTGAGGTGGAGAAGCTAAACGCCCTTATCGCAGCGGATTCGCTGCCGGATCTTATAACCCTGGGCTACTGGGAGCCGCAGCTGGACGACATGATTAATCTGGATATGGTGTACCCGCTGAACGAGCTGGCGGACCGCTACGACGCCTGCTTCTGGGAGGTTACAGACCCTGCGGTTGTGAACTGGTTTACGCAGGAGGACGGAAATATTTACTCCTATCCCAATTCGTCGATTCTTCCGGACGAGCTGGACGAAAACGACCGGATCGGCTCCAACGAGTGCTTTCTTGTGCGGAAGGATATTTACGAGGCCATCGGCAGTCCCGACATGAGCACGCAGGAGGGCTTTTACGAGGCGGTGAAGCGTGCGAAGGAGATGTTTCCCCTCGTGGACGGACAGCCGCTGATACCCGTGGGCGCGCAGCTGTTCGACGATACGGGAAACGTTTCCTTTGACAAATATCTGATGAATTTTCTTGCGGTTGACCAGGAGCGGGACGGGAAAATCTACGACAGGTACACGGATCCGGAATATATTTCCTGGCTGAAGCTGTTTCGCCGGCTGGGGCAGGAGGGGTATCTGGCAAACGATATTTTTGTGGATACCCGCACCCAGATGGAGGAGAAGCTGGCGCAGGGACGGTATTTTTGTATGATTTACCAGTACACGGATATGCTCTCGCAGCAGAAGGCGCTCTACGCCCGGGATCCCGGGCGGGTGTATATGGCGGTGGAGGGACCGCGGAACGCCAGAGGAGACGACCCCGAGCTTCCGGTTTCCAGCATTAACGGCTGGACGGTTACGCTGATTTCAAAAAACTGCAGAGATCCGGAGCGGGCCATCGCCTTTATCGACTATCTGATGAGTGAGCGGGGCCAGATGATTACCTATCTCGGCGTGGAGGGCGTGACCTATGAGATGGTGGAAGGACGGCCGGTGCTGTTTCGCAGGGTGCAGGAGCTTTTAGACACGGACCGGGCAGAGTACGACCGGATCTACGGGGCGGACAGCGCCTACTGGATGCTACAGAATAATGTGATGCAGCTTAAGTGGGAGCAGGAGACGTCCCCTGCGATTCAGCAGCTGAAGGACTGGTCCTACAAGTATACGGTGTACAACGGCCAGTATGATTTCCTTTTTCCAAGCGGGTCAAAGGAGAGCGTGATGAATACGCGCATTTCCTCCCTGTGGGGAAGGACGCTGCCGCAGCTTCTTCTGGCGCCGACAGAGGAGGAATTCGACCGTTTGTTTGCGGAGTTTGTCAGAGAGCGGGATAAGCTGGGCTTTAAGGAGCTTTCCGAAATAAAGACGGAGTATATGATCAGAGCGAAAAAAAAGCTGGGAATAGACGAATAAATATGAAAAAACTGGATGGATTTTATAATCAGAATCTGAGCCGGAAATTTACGACAGTCATTCTGCTGCCGCTTACGATTGTCGTCGTTATTTTTGCGGCGGTACTGTTTGGAATTATGGAACGAAACGTCGTGATGTCGGACTTCAAGTATATGGAAAACAGCATGATGCGGAAGCGGGATGAGACTGCGACAAAGATGGAGCCGATCAACATGACGACGCAGTTTTTTCTGAGCGATACGGAACTGTCGGATATGCTCGGCCGCGTGGCGGCGGGGGATCACATCAGCGGCGCCCAGTGGCTGGAGTTCAAAAAGACCAAAATTGTCGACCTTGAGCGGCTTGTGAACAATAATCCGCTGCTTTATGGGGTGCGGGTTTACGCAGATCACGACAGCGTGCAGGAGATGATGCCGATTCTCTACGGGAGGGCGCGGATGGAGCGGCAGGAGTGGGCGAAGGAGGCGGATTTCCTCGGCTGGCATTTTGACTACACCGACAATACCTTTGCGGCTTACCGGATGAGTCAGAGCGACAAGCTTGTCTCTCTCATTACGGAGATCCGGGATTATGACGGGAGCAGGCTTGGCGTTATCGAGGCGGCCATGACGATGGAGAATATGTTCCCCAGCCTCTACGAGGGGATTGAGGATGAGTGGAGCTGCTTTGTCACGGCGGAGGGCATGCGCTACACAGGGGACTCCTGTCAGGAGGAGCGGTACCTGGACGCGCTGCCGGACGGCTCCCTGAGCGTTACGGATTTTAAGGACATTGAAACCATTTATCTGAAAAAACAGCGGCTGATTGTCTCCTATATGCCGATTCGCGAGCTGGACGGCGTTCTTGTATGTGTGAAGGATATTACGGCGAACTTAAACAGCGTGTACCAGACGCGCAATGTCTGCGCCTTGCTTTTGCTTTTCTTTCTGTTTTTGTCCGCCTTCGGGATCAACAGCATTGTGCGCCGTCTGCTCCGCCAGTTTTATGAGATATTAAACGCGGTCCGCAAGGTGCAGAAAGGGGATCTGAATGTGCGCATCCAAAAGCAGAGCCAGGACGAGATGGGAGAGCTGTCGGATCAGCTCAACGAGATGCTCGACCGCATTCAGGTGCTGATGCAGGACAATATTGACCGGGAGGTGCTGGCGAAAAATTCAGAGATCCGCGCTCTGCAGAATCAGATTAACGCGCATTTTATTTACAATGTCCTTGAGACCATCAAGATGATGGCGGAAATTGACGAGGAGTACGATATTTCCGATGCGATCACCTCTCTCGGCAAGCTGCTGCGCTACAGTATGCGCTGGGAGTCGGGGAATGTGAGGGTGTCGGAGGAGCTGGAGTATATTAAAAATTATGTTACGCTCATTAACCTGCGGTTTGATTATGAGATCCTGCTGTCTTTAAAGCTTCCGGATGTGGTGTGCAGACAGGAGATTCCGAAGATGTCTCTGCAGCCGATTGTGGAGAATGCGATTCTTCACGGCATCGAGGAGGTGGCGGAGGATACGACGATCTACATGAAGGGATGCCTGGTGGACGGGGACTGTGTGATTGAAATTACCGACAGCGGAAAGGGCATGAACGGGGAGCAGGTGGAGGAGCTGAAAAAGAAGATTGCGGGGCGTATCGAGACCTCCGGCGGCAGCGGAAACGGAATCGGCTTAAAGAATGTGCAGGACCGTATTACGATGGCCTTCGGGAGCGGCTACGGGCTGAATATTGTGTCCAGGGAGGGCTGCTATACGAAGGTGATCGTGCGGCTTCCGGCCCGGATCGGAAAAAGGCAGAAGACGCCTGTGCCCGGACAGATTGGAGCAGAGCTATGAAGACAGTGTTGATTGTGGAAGACGAGAAGATGATCCGGCGGGGAATCCGCACGATGGTGCAGAGAAGCGGCGTGCCGGTGGAGATTGTTATGGAGTGCGGCAACGGGGAGGCGGCCCTTGAGATTGTGAAGGAGCAGCACGTCGACGTGATGTTTACGGACATCCGTATGCCGAAGATGGACGGGCTTACGCTGGTGAAGGAGATTCAGAAGCTGAAGGTACGGCCCGAGATTGTGGCCGTCAGCGGTTACGACGATTTTTCCTACGCGGTGGAGATGCTGAGAAACGGCGTGCGGGAGTACATATTAAAGCCGGTGGAACGGCAGAAAATTGTGGAGATTTTAAAAAAGCTGGAGGAGGAGTTTCAGCAGAAAAAGAAGCGCGAGCAGACGGAACGGCGGATCGGAAGCAATCAGATCCGCCTGCTTCTTGAATCGGAGACGACAACAGAGCAGGAGCTTTCCCTTCTGGAGGAGCGGGATTCGGGTACCTTTTTCCCGGACGGCTATCAGGTCTGCATTGCGGGGGCAGACTTTACAATGGAGGAGCGGGAAAATGTGCTTTTTATCGGCGCGGTGCGGGACGGAAATCTCTGTATCGCGGCGCCGGAGCTTTTAGATGTGATGTTAAAGAATGAGCTCTGGCAGGAATATGCGGGGGTAAGCCCTGTGCACCGGGGGCTGCGGGAGTTAAAGAGCGCCTGTGAGGAGGCGTATGCCGCAAGGAAACGGGCGTTTTACAGCATGGAGCCTTTTGTCCTGTATGGGGGGGTGAAAAGGGATATACCAGAGGGGCTTTTGTCCGAAGGGCAGAAGCTGGTCAGTGAGTCGGCGTGGACGGGACGGCTCCACATGATCGGGACGGACCGGACGGAGGAAATTTTGGGGCAGTGGAAGAAGCTTTTTACGGAGCTTAACAGGGAGCGGATTGCGCCGGAGGAATTCGAGCGGGGGATCAACAGCTTCCTGGACGGGATAAAAAAGCTCTACGGCAGCAGAATCGGCGGACGGGAGGAGGAAATCATCGGCCGCTGCCGCACGGTCTACCGGTATACCTGCATCGAGGAGTATCAGGAGGAGCTGATGGAGCTTGTGATGGGGCTGAACCGGCGCGCTGAGGGCAGCGGCGACGGGAACCGGAGCAGGCAAAAGATCCGACAGGCACTGGAGTTTGTGAAGGAGAACTACAATAAGGACCTGAATATGGCGGTTGTGTCCAATTATGTATCCATGAATTACTCGCTGTTTTCCTATGAATTCAAGCAGTACACCGGCAGCAATTTTGTCAGCTATTTAAAGGAGCTTCGCATGGCGGAGGCGAAGCGTCTTCTCGCCGAAACCGACGATAAGGTGGTTTCGATCAGCCAGAAGGTGGGCTATGAGAACGAGAAGCACTTTATGAAAACCTTTAAGAGCGTATGCGGGGTCTCTCCCAGTGAGTACCGCAGAAATGTGGGAAATACTTAAAAAAATGCGGGCCCCGTTTTCCTGTCTTTCTTCCGGTACATGTCGGCGTCCGCTTCGCTCAGAAGCGCGTCGATCTCCGGGATGCCCATATCCGCGCGGTACGGGGTGAAGGCCGAGCCGGCAGTTACGGTGAGGCGATAGGGCTTTTGGTTCAGACGGTTGTAGTTTCTGAAATACTGCATGACCTGTTCGATAAAGTCCGCCGCGGTTTTTTCGTTCAGCCGGGTGGAGAGCAGGATGAACTCGTCGCCGCCGAAGCGGGCGCACACCGCGGTGTCTCTAAAGTCCGGCGTGCTCTCCGCTGTCCGGCGCAGCGTGTGGGCGATCACCTGCAGCGCCAGATCCCCCTCTTCATGTCCGAACCGGCTGTTTATCTCCTTTAACCCGTCCATGTCAAAGAGCAGCGCGGATATGGTATCTCCTGCCTCTGCCGTCTTAAGAAGCTTCGGCAGCCGGTATTTGCAGCCGTGCCGGTTTAACAGATCCGTTAAGGAATCCCGCATATAGACGGATTCCAGCCGCGCCAGCATCCGGTTTGTACTCTTTGCTTCGCACAGATTCTGCAGCAGCTGGGTGATAATCATAATCCAGTGCATCATCTTAAAGTGGTAGTTCACCTGATTGTTTTCATATGCGACGGCAAGATAGCCGAATTCGCGCTTTTCAAAGAAGAGCGGCGAGACGATGTACATACAGGAGGCGTCCCGCCCGATGTAGTCCGGCAGCAGCATTTTCTTTGGAAAGGTGCATTCGGGCAGCCTTTTTTTGCCCCGGACGCCGAGCTTTAAAAGGCGCCGGTCGGTGTCTTCTGTCATATCGCAGTCCGGGTCCGTCAGCTTCATCAGGTGCGGTGGAAGCCTGTCCCAGTCCGGATAAAGGCACAGGTAGAATTCGCTGCAGCCGTCGATCTCCTCCAGATTCTGGAACAGTACGTCACAGCCGTCGTCGATGTCGGCGGCGTGGGAGAGTCCGGCGGACATGCGCATGGCGGTGAAGATGGAGCGCTCTAAATCCGCGATGCGCTCCGTGAGCGTATGCACGGAGAGGATGGTGTCCTCCGGGGGCCGGCAGCTGCAGCCGCAGCTCTCCCCGATGAGAGGCTCCGCCAGTATGGGGGTGCAGTCCGGGATCTCTTCGCCCCGCATGAGCCTTACAAGCTGCCGGACGGCGGCTGTGCCGAGCTCATAGGTGGGAAAGGTTACGGTGGTAAGCTTCGGCGGGATATTCTGCCCCTCCGGGAGCGCGTCGCAGCCCGTCAGCGCGAAGTCCTCCGGAATGCGGTAGCCCTCCTTTACCGCCGCAACCATAAGAAGCAGCGCCATACGGTCGTTGTAGCATACGACGGCGTCGGGGATGCGCTGTCCGCTGCAGGTGAACCGCTTAAGGGCGGCAAGTATCTCCGATTCCTGATAGCCGCAGCGGTATACGTCAGAGTCCGCAACAGGCAGCGCGTGTTCGGCCATGACTCTGCGGTAGATGTCCTCTCTGCAGTCGGAGAAGTAGCGCTCGCTGCTGCAGCCCAGAAAGCAGATGCGCTGAAAGCCGTGGGTGACAATCAGATGCTCGGTCAGCACGCCCGTCGTCCGGTTGTTTTCCAGCGAGATCGAAGGAAAATGCGTGTTTTTCTCCGCGATTTCGATAACCGGGCACGAGCACGCTTTCAGTGTGTCCCGGATCTGTTCCTTTAACGCCTCCGCCGGGTAGGTGCCGGAGGCAAAGACAATGCCGCTGAAATCCTCGAAGCAGGGAATGCGAAGAATGGACGCCTCGCCTGCGCCGTATGCGCCCACGTTCTCGCCGTCGGAGGTGGCGTAGATCTCGGTCCCGAAGCCGTATTCCATGGCCTGGTCCACGACGCCCTGGCAGACGTTCTTCTGGTAGTCGCCGAAAATGTGCGAGATGTACAGCGCGATTTTTTTTGTGTGGTACATGTGATTCCCTCCCTGTATGATGTACTGATCTTATTGTATGCGTGTGAGAGGGAGATTTCAACAGGAAGGTGGGGGAATTGGTGAAATAGTGGGAATATGCTGACAAAATGATGGGGGATGGGGGTATTTGTCTGCAATTTTATGGGGAGGGGAAGAATGGGAGGACAAAAAAGTCTTAAAATTGTTGACTCTGCTTTTGATTTGAAGTATAATCGGAAATGGTTTAGGAAAATTAAGTTTGACGGTTTTCTTGATTTAAAATCTTTTTTTGTAATATTTGTATATGTATTAAGGAAGAGATGACTACTCCAGATAAATTGCAGATGTGAAGTTTCGGAAGCACAGGCACCGGAGCTTTTGCTGTATGACATATTCCGACATAACGCGGCAGCAGGCGCCGGCGCGGATGGCGAAGCCATGCCGTCCGATGAAAAACCGATGTGAACGCCCCTGTCATCAGGCCTGCAATTATCAAAGCGGTTCGGCATGTCGGAAAAAGATCCGTCTGCTAAGAATGTAAAGAAAGATTCTGTTTGAAAGAAAGACTGCGGCTGTCAGGCCGCAGGGGAAAAAGAATGAACTACTATGTACTGCAGGTGGCGCCGCGGGAGGAAGAGAAGGCGGAGACGCATATTCGGAGCGTGCTTTCCTCTGATGCCTGCGGCGAATGCTTTCACCTCACCCGACTGATGCGCAAAAAATTTCATGGCTGCTGGACGGATGTCCGCGAGAAGCTGCTCCCGGGCTATGTGTTCGTCACAACCGACAACCCGGCCGAACTGTATCTGCAGCTAAAGAAGATCCCGCTTCTCACCAGACTGCTGGGCCGCGAGCTGGAATATTTTATTCGTCTCTCGGAACCCGAGCAGAAATGGCTCGAGAACCTTCTTGGGCAGGACGGCGGCAGAATCACGCAGGGCGAAGTGGGGCTGTCACAGATCGCCATTCGCGAAGGGAACGAAGTCCGGATCGTGTCCGGCCCCCTGGCAAGGATGGAGGGGCTTGTGCGGAAGATTAATCTGCATAAGATGATTGCGGAGGTGGAGGTGCCGTTTATGGGTGGGAGGACGGTGGTTTATTTGGGGGTGGAGATGGTGGAGAGGAAGTAGAGCGAAAAGATTCTGGTAAATGAAGTGCCATTATAAAATATGGCTTTGGATACAGGGAAGAACAGGATGTGTTAAATGGATTTGTTTAGGATAAAGCCTGCATATGACAGATTATATAATAAGAAAATAAAGCGGATGCTGGATATAGTATTATGTTTGATTATTCTCCCTGTTGCAATTCCATTATATATCTTTATTGCTGCAGTAATTGTTGCAGATGACGGGTTTCCGGTTTTTTACCGGCCATTGCGTGGTGGCTTTCACAACCGGCCGTTTCGTATTTTCAAGTTTCGGACAATGGTGAAAAACGCCGATAAAATCGGAGGCGGAACAACTGCACTTAACGATAGCAGAATAACAAAATCGGGCAATCTACTTCGAAAAACAAAGTTGGATGAAACGGCTAATCTGATTAATATACTGATTGGTACGATGAGTTTTATCGGACCACGGCCTGAGCTGCTGCAATATACAGAAAAATATAAAAACGATGAAAAGATAATACTCATGGTAAAACCCGGCGTAACGGATTTCAGTTCCATGGAATTTATCAATCTTGATGAACTTGTAGGGGCAGAAAATGCAGATGAAATGTATGAAAAACATGTACTTGATAAAAAGAATCGACTGCGCGTTAAATATGCAGAGAATGTGAGTTTTCGAACGGATACATATATTTTTTTTCATACTATCGGAAGGGTGTTTAAGAAATCATTTGGACTGGTAAATAAAAATTCGAAGGAAAAAAGGGAATCAGGATGGAATATTTGAAACTTGCAAACACAGACATAATGGTTTCCCGCTTCTGTATTGGCGGGTGTCCCATGGGTGGTTATGGGTGGGGCGAAACAGATGAACAGGATTTTATAGAAGCCATCCATCTTGCATTGGAAAATGGCGTGAATTTTTTTGACACGGCAAATACATACGGTTTGGGACAGGGTGAAATAACGCTTGGGAAAGGTATCAAAGGTCACAGACACGAGGTGGTTATCCAATCGAAGTTCGGAGTACGGGTTATGAAAGATATGGACGGTACGAAAACCGTCTACGATAACAGTGCAGGGTATATCAGAAAAGCACTTGAAGGCACTTTGAAGAGGCTGGATACGGATTATATTGATATTTATACTATTCATTACCGCGATGCATCTACATCACTTGAAAAGGTGGTTGAAACACTGAAATTATTGCAGAGGGAGGGCAAAATCCGGTATTTTGGGTTGTCTAATGTTCACTGTAATGCGTTTGCGGAGCTGTTGCCATTTAAAGGTGAATTTGTAACAAATCAGGAGGAATTTTCACTTGCATGCAGGGAAAATGAAGGCAATTTAAAATGGATTGCTGAGAGTATAAATACTACGCCGATGACTTGGGGGAGCCTGGGACAGGGCATTTTAACGGGGAAATATGACAGTAATGTCAGATTCAGCGATTCTGACCGCAGATCAAGAGATGTATATGTGAATTTTCACGGGAAAAAATTGCAAAAGAACTTAAAGATTGTGGATGCGATGAGGCCGATTGCAGAAAGACATGGCAAAAATTTGTCGTCCTGCGCGATTCGATTTATTCTTGACTATATTCCAGGTTCAGTGGTAATTACAGGTGTAAAAAATTCAGATCAGATGAGAGGTGACCTGGATGCATTTGGATGGAATATAGCTGCTAATGAAGTAGAACTTTTGGACAGGATTAGTAATGTAAATGGACTTTAGGAGATCTAGGGAAAGGAAATATTTTGAAAATAACGAGTGAGCAGCTGGCGTGGCTGATACGACGTCATGGGATTGAAATGACACATCTGTCCGGCGGGAGTCATATCGGCTCCGTATTGTCAGTGGCGGATATTATTGCCGTATTATATGCGGATATACTGAAGTACGATTCAGGCAATCCGAAATGGGAGAAGAGAGACAGATTTATTTTATCAAAGGGTCATGCAGGTGCTGCAATCTATGCAGCCCTTGCGGAAGAAGGGTTCTTTCCCCTGGAGGAATTAAAGACCCATTACGCAAATGGGAGCAGGCTTTCCGGCCATGTAAATCATCATCTTCCTGGAATTGATTTTTCAACAGGAAGCCTTGGACATGGCCTTTCGGCAGGGGCCGGAATGGCATATGCCGCCAAAAAAGACAGAAGAACGGATCACAGGGTATTTGTGGTAATTGGCGATGGTGAGTGCAATGAAGGTTCTGTCTGGGAGGCGGCTTTGTTTGCGAATCATTTCCGCCTAAACAATCTTGTAGCAGTTGTGGATCATAACCATATGCAGAGTCTGGATTTTAATGAAAATACGTTGGAAATAGAAGATTTGGGAGCAAAATGGAAAGCTTTCGGCTGGAATGTGAAAGAGATCGACGGAAACAGCCACAGGGAACTGAAAACAGTTTTTGGATGTATGCAGGAGGAACCACACAGGCCGACGGTGGTTATTGCGAATACGATAAAGGGCAGCGGAATCAGCTTTATGCAGAATGATATTCTCTGGCATTACAGATTTCCTCATGATGGATGGGAGTATGACTGTGCGGTTGATGAACTGTTTAAGCAGAAACCGGAAGGAATTGATGATCCGTATACGCCGGAGGGGATCTGTAACCCTACGAGACCGGATGCGGATGATGACATTGGAAATGATCATACCTTTTCAGTTACATGGAATACTGACTATCCTGAGAAGATGAGAAGGGTAGTGGCGAAGCCGGGAAGCAGTGAACGGGTACATATAATATGAAAAAGCGGTTGGAAACTGATTGTTCCATATGTCGTACTGACAATCCTTGCATGGATTCCGAAGGTCATGCTGGGCAGTCTGCTGAATGATGATATGGAAGTTTCCGCTTCGAATTTTATTAGAATTCTTTTCGCGCCAAGGGAAGGGATTTGGGAACATTTTTGGTTTATACCAGTCTATCTGATTTTAATGCTTGTATGTGGATATTTATGGAAGTATATTAAATATTCCTCATCAGGAATTTTTTTGAAAG
>CATJJD010000053.1 GCA_949740385.1 uncultured Lachnospiraceae bacterium | reverse complement strand
TACACGAATCATAATTTACATCCTGTTCTGTTACAGCTTCTGATAAAGATAATCTCCATAGATCAATTCTGTAAATGCATACCCAAACGAATTTAACAGACGACTCACCTCATAAAAATTCTCATCCTGTATTTCCATATAAAGAATCGGATCCTGCTCTCTCAAAAATTTTTCTCCGCCCTTTAACACTTCCAGCTCACCCCCTCGACATCCGCTTTCATAAAGTCAACCGCAGGCAGCGTCATCTCATCCAGTGTCCGAACTCCAATATCGCCGCCCTCATCCATCGCCGGCGATGATACCGTGTGGTTTCCGATATTCGTCCCAATGTCCAATATATTCATACCCGGCCGAAGATATTTTTCATTCAGGTGATCTGGCTGATAATCCCCCCATTTTGTCTGTAACAGTAATCGACCGGAAACGAAAGTTTACTCTTCAACTGTTCCGCCGGCTCTTTGGTACCATCCGTCGATCCGTCATCGACAATTACGCAGGAAAAACTTTTCACCGTCTGCTTTTCCAGACTGTTTAACGTTCTCTGTAATGCTTCCGCCCGGTTAAACGTAGGAATCACAACCGCAATCTCTTCATTCATGTACGCACTTCCATCATTCCAGATTCGCATGATACTGCCACAGTTCTTTCAGATCAATATTCCTTTCATCAACCACAATTTTCGAAATAACATCCCCCAGAATAAGCAGCGTCTGCTCAAACAACGATGTCATAATCTGCTGCGAATCAACCTCATCCTCCAAATACAGTCTCGTCCGCACTGCAATACGAACCATATAATCAATATGCGCACTTACCTCCCCGCCCGGATTCGAGCCGATATGTACCACCCTGGCATGAAGCTGCTTTGCCTTTTTCGCAATGGCAACGGGCACTACAGATTCTCCGCTTCCGGATCCGACGATTAATAAATCATTTTCTTTTATTGCCGGTTCCGTAATATCCCCCACACAGTGCGCACGAATCCCCAGATGGGAAAGCCGTTTGGCAAACGCCTGAAGCGACAGCATTACCCGTCCCACACCGGTCAGAAACACATCATCCGCCGCAAGAATATCCCCAACAAGCCGTTCCAGCGCAGAAGCTTCAACACTGTCAAGCGCTGCCGCAATCTCCCTCATCACCGTTCGGCATGTCTGATCATACTTTTCCTTAAAATTTTCCATCTTCTCTCCTGTTTTTCGTGTCGTAAAACAATCCGGTTTATTCCATTGTCCAGAACTCGACCAGGCATTTCATTCCACACCCGCATCTGGTTTTGATATTTCTGATAAAAATTTTGCACCAGCTCTTTATTTCTGTCATACATTCCGGCAAAACCGATCACACGCTCAGCCCCTGTATAAACAGTCACATACAAAAGGGAGTGACCGTTGCCATACCGTTCCTTCTCCTCAACCCAAAATCCATACCGTCCCCGCAGAGCATCAATATATCGCTCTGTTAAAAGCATGCAGTGCGTATGTAAAACCATATCGTATCGATCATTTCCCTCCAGTGCATCCGGAAAAATGCCTTTTATGTATCTCACCGTACATCCCGCAACCGGACAGGGCTGTATTTCCACAATATCCCAGTGTTTACTCAGCCCTCCCAGCTGCGGATAAATGACATTCAGCTTTTCCGTTGCCCCGCCAATCTCCAGAATCCGGGAATCGGGGCTGGAGTATTCCTTTACTTTTTCCGCTGCAAGCCTGCGCGCGCCCCGTCATCATATGAACCGAAAGGTTTTTCAAAACAAACAGCGTTTTCATTTCACATCCGGTAATCATGCCTGCGCTGCAGTGTTTCGTCTCCATTGCAATTCCTCCTGAATCTTCTGAATTTGAAGTGAATGTACTCAGAATTTCCACTCAAACCACCCCGTTCCAGTTCCCTGTCATTCCCAGAAAACCGTGTTCGGATTGATATTTGTGATAATATCTTTTTTAATTTCCTCCGCATAGTTAGCTGTCCGCAATATCACGGCCGGATTTTTCGCACAGGCTAAAATCCGGGGCGGATAAACCATCAGTTCCGTTCCATACAGACGTTTTTTCTGTTTCCTTTCGTCATTATCCAGCACGCACTTCACACCGGAAATATCCAGGCCGAAATGAATCAGATACTGAGAAAAGATATGTGCGCCAAACAGATAAACGCCGGAATTCGCCTGTTTTATTTTCTCATTCAGCTCTGAAATCAGCTTCTGGTGAAAGTCAATAAATTCCAGGAAAGTTCCTCGGTTCTGCTCATACAGATATTGAAAATCTATGGTTGAGCGGTTGTTATATACATCACATTTTTCTGTCACATAAAAAATAGAATGATCTTCTTTAAAATACTTTTTTCCAAGCAGCCGGAAAGAATGCTTTCGGAGTATTTCCTCCACATAATCCTCTGAAATAAAATAGGTATGTTCAAAATTCAGTGCGTTGGTATATTTTCTCGCTAAAGTTTCTTTCAAATTCGGGACAGAGAAAATCATTCTTTTTCCATTTCCCAGCAGCTTCTCACACTGCACCATAAAGCCTTCCAGATCATACAGATGCTCCAGTACATGGGAATGAACCAGGCATCCTGTTTCCGGAAGGTTATTCCCGTCAAACGCTGCATCCCATATTTTTCTGATATATTCCGCATTGCATCCTTCCACCGGCTCGACGCTGCTCGGTTCCACTATAATCCAAAACCCCCCCGCCCCGTATTTTTTCGTATAAACCGCATTCAGAATTCCGTTTCCTCCGCCAATCTCCAAAACGGCTCCGGCACAGTCCCCCATGTTGTCATGAAGAAATTCTGCAAATTCCGTGTGATGCTCATTCCACAATTTCCCGATACTTCCGTTGTGGGAGGTCTGATAGAGAATTTCTTCGGGAACCAGTTTCAAAAGCTGCAGCATACCGCTGCCTGCTGAGATCCCCCACTCCATATCCACAAACAGATCTTCCTCCGCTTTACCATCTGCGGTCCCCATATAAACAGGAAAATTTTTCAGGGTATACAGACTTTCCAGATCATTTTTCCCTGAAAAAACATCCCTGCCGCGGTTTTTCATTTCCATCGCAATTCCTCCTGTATCTTCTTTATGGATCCGGTAATATCATTCCGGTCAATGCAGCGAGTCCCGCCGACAAAAATATCCGCGCCGCATTTCGAAAACTCTTCGATACTCTCTATGGTAATTCTTCCATCCAGTTCGATCATCGTGTCCGGATGGTTTGTCATAATTATATCGTTTAACGCCCGAATTTTCTTTCCCGCATATGAAATCCGGCTCTCCCCCGCGCTCGAAGCATATCCCGGATTAATCAGCATCAGAAGCACCGTATCGCACTTTTCCAGAATATACTCAAGACCGGACACCGGCGTTGCCGGCTTAAGCGCAACGCCCGCCCGGACGCCTCTTTCACGAATATGATTTAAAAGTCCGTCCACATGCTCCGCCGTCTCCATATGAAACACGATCTGCTGCACGCCGATGTCGAGCAGCTCGTCCACAAAATACTCCGGTTTACGGACCATTACATGACAGTCGAACGCCAGGTCCGTCTTCTCTCTCAGCTGTCGGACCAGCTCAAAGCCCAGCGGCATACTCGGACTGAAATGTCCGTCGAGTATGTCAACATGAATCATCCGGATTCCGTTTTCCTCCAGCTCTCTTACCTGCTTCAATATGTCAATCATGTCCAGGCAGATAAGGGACGGAGAAATCTGAATCTTTCCCTTCTCAAACAGTTCAAACATTGCTTATTCCTCCTCCAGACACTGCTGCAGCATTTCTTTTCCAAGCGCCATCAGTACAAGGGAATACGGGTAATGATGAAGCGCCGCAATATTCAGAAAAATTAATGCTGTCAGGATTTTTACTTTTTTCACACAGTATCCGTTGTTCTCTAACCAACGGTAATAATACTTCTCACAGACAACCAGAATCTGTTTTCGATTAAAGTCGTATGTGATCTCATTTGCATTCCACTCAATCTGATACGCATCCTTTGCCACAAGCTCGTGGCACATAATCAGGCCGTGAAGCATCTTGGCAAGATCATAATAGATGTCGCCGATCTCCAGCGAACCGCCGAAATTCTGACGCCAGTCCAGAAACTTGAAATCACCCTGTTCCTCGCTGTAAAGAATATTTTCAAAATGAAAATCGCCGTGAAACTGCCCGGGCAGACCTTTTGCCATAAAATCCCAGTCTACCTGACGCAGCAGATCTTTCGCTGACGGATGCCACACATGATTGATAACGGTCGGCGTGTCCTCTTTGTCAAAATTCAGGAAAAACTGTGCCACACGCTCCTGCGTTTTATCCTTATAAAATTTCATGCAGCTCTCATAAAAGGTCTGCCATTCTTCTGCACTTAACTTTTTCTCCTGCCAGAAAACCTTGGATGAGTTTAACAGCTGACGGAATACCGGAAGGGAAACACAGCCGGACATCACATCCCCGGATACATATTCATACGCATACATATGCTCCGTCACCCCCACAATCGGCGGAACGAATCCCCGCAGCATTTTTGCCCGCTCAACCCGGTCGCGAATAAATTCCCTGCTGTCCGAAAACTTGATTACCCTTCCGTCAAGAAACCAGATCGCCTCGTTTGCCTTCTCCAGAATATTCGGACCGCCCTCAAGATGAAAGCGCTGTCTCGTTGCATCAAGCTCCACCGTGACCCCGGTGTCAAACCATGTAAACTTCTCCGCATACAGCTGCGACCATTTCCGTATCTCTCGCAGGCCGGCCGCCTCCCCCTGCAGCAGCGCCTTATCCTGGTCACGTTCCATCGCTTCCCAGAAAAGTTCAAAATCATGGATTCCTGCAAGGCCGATATAGGGTTTTGCATTTTCCTCCGCCGCCTCCCCCTTTTCATTGATCGAGACAATCCTGCCTTCCGAATCTGTGGAAATCGTCCGGTACTGGCTCTTACTGTCTCTGTCATCCCACCCCATCCAGTTTCTGTCCGGCTCCGGTATTCTCTCGTTCACGAGCGTGTCGCAGGAACAGAAAACGAACGGGCGCTGCAGATACTCTCTGCAGCAATGAATGGTATATAGATCGGAAGAGCGTCGTG
>CATJJD010000052.1 GCA_949740385.1 uncultured Lachnospiraceae bacterium | reverse complement strand
TTTTGTCGATGATTTCTTACATTTTTCCATTTTTTACTACAATAATTAGGTCTTGACACATATATGTAGCTTTGCTATAATGACATCGTAACATTTGTAACAAATCTGTAATAAATGTTTGGCATGATTTTTGGAGGATAAAATGAAACGTAAATCAGTATTGAAATTAATCGCATGCAGTCTGGCGGCAGCTCTTTGTTTCGGAAGCTTTTCCGGGGTGGCATTTGCAGCGCCGAGTGCGGGGATTTCCGATTACACGAATAATATTGCAGCGTCGACACTTCCGACAGCGGGGCTTTCACTTGCAGTGAGCGAGTGCGCATCCACATCGGAGACAGCACAGGAGAGCGAGCCGGCCGGGCAGAGCGCGCAGCCGCAGGTTGAGGAGAACGATACGCCGGTTGTGACGGCCGATTACTCGGACATGCTTGTGGCTACCGTGGACGACTATGTTAATGTAAGAAAGAAGGCGTCCAAGGAGAGCTCCGCAGTGGGCAAGCTCTACCGCAACAACGTCGGAAAGGTGTTAAAGGAGAAGAACGGCTGGTACAAGATCGAGTCCGGCAACGTGGTTGGCTGGGTCAGCGGAGACTTCGTCGCAGTGGGCAACGAGAAGAAGATCAAGAATGCGGGCCGCCGTGTGGCGATTGTCAATACCGAGACGCTGTTTGTCCGCCAGGGAGCGTCCCAGAACGAGTCTGTCATTGATATGGTGCCGGAGGGCGAGGATCTGACCGTTGTGGACGAGACTCTCACCGACGACGGCTGGGTCGGCGTTTCCGTCAATGAGGGTGACGGCTATGTATCCACCGAGTACGTTCAGCTGGATACGGAATATACATATGCGGAGTCCAAAGAGGAAGAGGAAGCCCGCTTACAGAGAGAAGAGGAAGAGAGACGGGCTGCGGAAGAAGCGGCTGCAGCGGCCGCAGCAGCTGCAGCGGCGGCGAACAATACGAACAGCAGCGTTTCCTCCGGCGGATCGTCCTCGGGCGGTTCCTCCTCCGGCGGTTCCTCCTCAGGGAGCTCCTCATCAAATAAATCGTCCTCGGGCGGTTCCTCCAGCGGCACGGCATATACGGCGCCGTCAGGCTCCAGCGGAGCGGACGTGGCGAATTTTGCGTGCCAGTTTGTAGGCTATCCTTACGTGTACGGCGGCAGCAGCCTGACCAACGGAGCGGACTGCTCCGGGTTTGTTATGGCGGTGTACGCTCAGTTCGGCGTGAGTCTTCCGCACAGCTCCAGCGCGCTGCGCAGCGTGGGCTACGGTGTGAGCGCTTCATCCATGCAGGCGGGTGATATTGTCTGCTACAGCGGCCATGTGGGCATCTACATCGGCGGCGGCCAGATTGTACACGCCAGCAACGCGAGAGACGGAATCAAGATTTCCAACGCGAACTACCGCACCATTCTCGCGGTGAGAAGAATTTTCTAAATCTTTCGGCCTCTATTGCTTTTAGAAACGGCTGACAAAGAGCTGTCGCGCAAGCGGCGGCTCTTTTTTAATTTTTTCTTAATTTCCAGTAACTTACTGGGATTTTGCGTTGACAAGGTGCGGGCAAAGCGGTTACTATAGATTATGCCAAAGATATACACAGCAGAACAGTGAATAAGAAATTTTAGGAGGAGACTGCATTGAATACAGTTAGAAAAGAACATTTGATTGGAGGAGCGGTGATTGCGGCGGTTCTTGCACTGCCCTTTTCTGCGCGGGCGGCGCAGCTGCCGGACGGCGTTATGGGACAGAGCCTTGTGGACGAGACAGTGTATGATACGCCGGATCCGGGCACTGCGATGTACAGCATTCCGGGAAAAAGTCAGGCGCCGTCGAAAAAGGGCACAAACGGCTACACGGCCGATTTTCTTTCCGACTCCTTTACGTCGGAGGGCGAGTACACGGACGCCACTTATTACCACAAGTCGGAGTATGAGGACTACACGCTGTTAAACGGCATCGACGTGTCCTGGTGGCAGAGCGGAGGAAAGGGCAGCACGGGCACCAATATCGACTGGTCGCAGGCGGCGGACGCGGGGATCAGCTATGCATTTGTGCGGGTTGCTTCCAGAGACAGCGCCGACGGCACCATCTATGAGGATACAAGCGCCGACGCCCATATTCAGGGAGCGCTGGACAACGATATGAAAGTGGGACTTTACATATTCTCACAGGCGCTGGACGAGGAGGAGGCCGAGGAGGAGGCGCAGTATGTGCTGGATCTGGTGGAGGCCTGGGACTGGGATGTGACGATGCCGATCGTTCTGGATCGGGAGGCGGGCTCCTACAAGCGGCTGACGGCGGGGATGCTCTCAAAGAGCGAGGAGACGGATATATGCAACGCCTTCTCCCAGGTGATCTCGGACGCGGGCTACCGGCCGATGGTTTACGCCTCCTACAGCTGGATTAACAATTATATCGATACGGACAGTCTGGAGGACAACGGCTGCGCCATCTGGATTGCCCGCTATAACAACACTACAACGAGCAATGCAAAGAGCGGCGTGCCCTACGGGGACGTGCCGTATGACTATGAGTTCTGGCAGTACTCCTCCACCGGGCGGGTGGACGGCTACTCCGGCAATCTGGACGTGGATTTCTGGTATAAGGACACCGGAATTAAGACGAACAATCTGCAGATGACCGCCAATGCGTCCGATTCCATCACGCTGAAGTGGAGTAAGGCGGGGGATGCGCCGATGTACCGGGTGTACCGCTACGACGAGGACCAGGAAAAGTATGTGGCAATTAAGAACACCAGCAAGACCAGCTTTACGGACACGGATGTGAAGGCCGGAAAGACCTATAAGTACCGGGTGCGGGGCTACTGGACCTTCGGCGGCGTTAACTACTACGGCAGGTACTCTGCCGACACGGAGATGACAACGCTCCCGGCCAGGGTGGGCAGCCTGCAGGCGGACAGCCGGACATCCACTACGGTGACCCTGGACTGGAAATCGGTGAACGGAGCCACCGCGTACCGGATCTATCAGTACAGCGAGGACAGCGAAAAGTTCGAGAAGCTGGCGGAGGTCGGCCCGGACGTGACGGAATTTAAGGTTGCAGGGCTTGCGGGGGCGAAGGAGTACCAGTTTAAGGTGCGGGCGGTCCGCAAATTTGAAGGAACCAACTACTACGGCTCTTACTCTGCGGTACTGTCAACCGTGACGGCGCCGAAGAAAACGACGGGGGCTGCGGCGGAGACAGCGAGCTCAACAGAGATTGATATAAGCTGGGATAAGGTGACGAGAGCCAGCGGTTACCGGGTATACCGTCTGAATAAGGACACCGGCAAGTATCAGCACATCGCCACCGTAAAGGGCAACAAGACATTCGACTACACCGACACCGGCCTTAAGAGCGCGTCCGAGTACAGCTACCGGGTGCGGGCCTACGTGACATACGACGGAACCAACTACTACGGAAGCTACTGCGACGTGGTATCTGCAGTGACGAAGCCGGCGAAGGTTAAGGGGCTGTCGCTCACGACAAAGTCCTCCTCCGTTACGGTGAGCTGGAACAGGCTGAGCGGCGTCACGGGCTATCGGGTGTACCGCCTGAATCCGAAAACGGGCAAATATGAAAAAATTGCCACGGTAAAAGGCGCATCCGCCGTCTCTTACAGGGATACTTCTGTGAAAAAGGGAACAACCTATACCTATAAGGTACGCGCTTACAAAGCTTATAACGGAACCAATTACTATGGAAGCTATTCCGCAACAGCGAGCGTGAAGGCGAAATAAGAGAGTCGGAATCGGGAGAGGACGAGTCGGAAGACGAAAAGGGTGAACAGATGAAAAAAGTTGCGGCGATATTGCTTCTTGCACTGTTTCTTGTACTGCATGCTGCGCCTGAGACAGTGCTGGCGGAGACGGCAATGGAGGAGGAACCCATTGTGATTGTGCTGGACCCGGGACACGGAGGCTCCGACGGAGGAGCCGTCCGCACCTGGGGCGGCAGAAAGTACCGGGAGAAGGATCTGAACTTAAAGATCGCCAGGTACTGCAGAGAGGAGCTGGAAAAGTACGCGGGGGTGGAGGTGTATATGACGAGACAGAGCGACACGTATGTGTCGCTTCTGGAGCGCGTGGAGCTGGCGGCGGAGGCGGAGGCGGACCTTTTTGTGAGTCTGCACAATAACGCTGACTACAAGGCCTCCTCCCGGGGAGCCTGTGTGTTCTATCCCAACTCGAAATACCGGAAATATCTGGGCGAATACGGGATGGGGGCGGCGGCAGCCATCCAGAACCGGCTGGTGTCTCTCGGCATCAAAAACAACGGCATTGCATACCGCGACTCCGGGAACAGGACAAAATACCCGAATAAAAAAACGGCCGATTACTATTATGTGATCCGGGAGAGCAAGCTGCGGGACATTCCGGGCATTATCGTGGAGCACGCCTATGTGAGCAATCCCACGGACTGCAGAGTGTATCTGAGCACGGACGAAAAGCTGAAAAAGCTGGGCCTTGCGGACGCCAGGGGCCTTGCGGACTATTACGGCCTTAAGAAGGGGACGGACACGAGCCTGCTTTCGGCAGAGAGCAGGCCGGACGGCAGTGTGAGCCTGAAGTGGAAGAGAGCGAAGAAGATGGACGGCTACTCGGTGTACCGAAGGCCGGCAGGCGAGGAGGAGTTCGAGCTCATTGCAACCCTTGAGGGGGAAAAGACCACGGAATACACCGACAATTCCGCGTCGGCCGCAGACCTTTACGAGTACTGCGTGCGTGCCTATATTGTCGGCAATGACGTGGGAAGGTACACGGCAATGTCCGATGTCCTGGAGGCTGCAAGAGTCCCTGCGCCGCTTTACCTGACGCTTGAGATCACGGAGGGCGGCACGCAGATCCTTTCCTTCGGTTCGGTGGAGGGCGCGGACGGCTATGTGCTCTCCAGAAGAACCGGCGAGGAGGAGGAGTGGACTCCGGTGGCGGAGCTCTGGGACGGCGAGACCTCATGGATCGACGTTACGGCAGAGCCGGGTGTTCGGTATGAATATCAGATCTGCGCATATATTGATACAGAAAACGACAGAATTACAGGATCGCCGTGTTTTCTGACCGATTCCGGTCAGGTGACGGAGGAACAATAGCTGACTTATCCACAATCCGGCGGCGAAAAAAGCCGAAGAATGGAGTTATACACCGAGTTATAAACGTTATCCACTGTTGACAACTGCAAAAATTTGTCGGTTGCCAAAAAATTATATTTTTGGTATACTGGGGAAGTTATGATAAAAAAGATTGACATAGCGGGAATTCGGTTGGACAACTATACGGTTCGAGAGGCTATTTTGAACCTGGAGCGTGAGATGTCGGATCAGGGATTCCACACGGTTGAAGAAGTGAATACGGATACCCTGATGCTGGCGGCCTCCGACGAGACGGTGCGCACGGCGTTAAAGTCGCTGAACCACACGGTCATCGCGGAGAGCGGGATACTGGAGGCCGTGGGAGCCTCCAGCTATCAGCGCAGAAACGAGATCGAGCACCACGACTTTTTCTACGAGCTTATGCGCAGAATCGAGCGCGGAAAAAAAGGGATTTACTTAATCGGAGACTCCAGGGAGCGAATGGACGCCATCGCGGACAGAATCGAGGGGCTCTATCCGGACTGCGTGCTTGTGGGCTCCGCCATGCTGGAGGGCTGGGAGGGGACGGTGGATGCCGTGGTGAACGACATCAACGCGGCCACGCCGGACGTGGTGCTCTCGGTGCTCTCAAGTCCCGGGCAGGAGATTTTTCTGATGGAGAACCGGGATAAGCTGTCCGCGAACCTCTGGTACGGCATGGGGACAGTGGAGCTGGAAGCGAAGGAGAAAGGCATTGTCGGTTTTTTTCGAAAATTAATCCGCATGCACAGGCTTGAGAAGCAGATTCACAACTACGAATCGCAATTACAGTGAAGGGCGGGGCGTCGTGCATATGGACAGACAGAAAAAACGGATACTCTGGAATTATTTTATGATCGTTGTGGGAACCGGCGTAATGGCGGTTGCGATAGCCAGCATCTACGATCCGAGCGGACTTGTCACAGGAGGGTTTTCGGGTATCGCAATCGTGGTGAAGACGATGACGGAAGGGCTTGTAAAGGGCGGCGTGCCGCTGTGGCTCACAAACATAGGGCTGAACGTTCCGGTGTTCATCTACGCCTGGCTGCGCTTCGGCCGCCGGTTTGTGGGAAGAACTCTCTTTGGAACGGTGATGCTGTCTGTCTGGCTCTACATCATCCCGCCGGTGAACCTGGCGGAGGACGACATGCTTCTTGCGGCGCTTTTCGGCGGTCTTTTCTGCGGCGTGGGCTTTGGACTTGTGCTGCGGGCCGGGGCCACAACCGGGGGCACAGACATGGTATCTGCGCTGATTCAGCCTGCCATGCGCCACTACTCGGTTGTGCAGATCATGCAGGTGATCGACGGGCTTGTGGTGCTGATGGGACTCTACGTTTTCGGACTTCGGCCGACGCTGTACGCGGCGGTTGCCATATTCGTCACCACGAAGGTGTCGGACTCTTTTCTGGAAGGCTTTAAGAGCTCAAAGGCCGCGCTCATCATCACGAACCGGCACGAGGAGGTGGCGAAGCGCCTGATGGTGCAGATGGACCGGGGGGTCACAGGGCTGGACGCGAAGGGCATGTACACACACGAAAAGAAGTGTGTGCTCTACTGCGTCGTTTCCCGCAAGGAGATTGTGGCGGTGAAGGAGATTGTAAACGAGGTGGACCCGGATGCCTTTGTCATTGTCTCGGATGTCAGGGAGGTGCTGGGCGAGGGGTTTCTGGAGTACTCGAAGGATTTTTAGTTACTTTTTCACAGCATAGGGCAATTTGTGGGGGAAATGCATAAAAATTGAGCATTTCCTCTTTCTTTTTTCGTGTTTATGTATTAAAATGAGAAAAGGTATTTATGCAAATTGCGAAATATGGGGGAGAAGGAGAAGAGGCTATGATTTCCAATCAGATACTTCAGAATACGATCGACGGTCTTAAGGGGATTACGAGAACCGACCTGTGCGTGCTGGACGTAGAGGGCAAGATTCTTGCGGTGACCTTCGCGGACGCGGAGCAGTACGTCACGCCGGCGCAGGCGTTCGTCAGTTCGCCGGCGGACAGCCAGGTGGTGAACGGCTGTCAGTTTTTCAAGGTGTTTGACGACCATCAGCTGGAGTATATACTCCTGGCCTGCGGGGACAGCGAGGACGTGTACATGATCGGCAAGATCGCCAGCTTTCAGATTCAGAATCTGCTGGTGGCGTACAAGGAGCGCTTTGACAAGGACAATTTTATCAAGAATCTGATACTGGACAATCTTCTTCTCGTGGACATATACAACCGCGCCAAGAAGCTTCACATCGAGACGGAGGTGCGGCGGGTGGTATTTCTGGTGGAGACGAACCGGGAGAAGGACGGCAACGAGCTGGAGAAGATCCGGAGCCTCTTCGGGGGCAAGTCCAGAGATTTCGTCACCGCCGTGGACGAGAAGAACATTATCGTCGTCCGGGAGATGGCGGAGAACGAGACCTACGAGGATTTAAAGAAGACCGCGGACGTGATACTGGGACTGTTCCGGTCGGATACAAACTGCAGCATTCACATCGCCTACGGGACCGTGGTGCAGGAATTAAAGGACGTCTCCCGCTCCTACAAGGAGGCGCGCATGGCCCTTGACGTGGGAAGAATTTTCTTTGAGGAGCAGGACGTGATCGCCTACTCTCAGCTGGGGATCGGCCGCCTGATTTACCAGCTTCCGATTCCGCTGTGCAAGATGTTTATCCGGGAGATTTTCGACGGAAAGTCGCCGGACGAGTTTGACGAAGAGATTTTATCCACAATCAACAAGTTTTTCGAAAACAGCTTAAACGTGTCGGAGACTTCCAGACAGCTCTACATACACCGGAACACGCTGGTGTACCGTCTGGATAAGCTGCAGAAGAGCACAGGGCTTGATCTGCGGGTGTTTGAGGACGCGATCACGTTCAAGATTGCCCTCATGGTCGTCAAGTACATGAAATATATGGAGACTCTGGACTATTAGGAGACAGCATGATTAAACTGGAACATGTCAGCAAATCGTATTCGGCAGGGATACCTGCGCTAAACGACGTCAGCCTGGAAATCGAGGCCGGCGAGTTCGTATTCATTGTGGGGGACAGCGGCAGCGGCAAGTCCACGCTGATTAAGCTGCTGCTAAAGGAGCTGGACCCGACGGAGGGGACGATACTTGTGAACGGCAAGCTTCTCGGCAAAATAAAGAGAAAGCACATTCCGAAGTTTCGGCGCAACATCGGCGTCGTCTTTCAGGATTTCCGGCTGCTGAAAGACCGGAACGTGTACGACAATGTGGCCTTTGCGCAGAAGGTGATCGGAGAGCCCAACGGGCGCATACGCAAGAAGGTGCCGGCAATGCTCTCCATGGTGGGGCTTGCGGCCAAATACCGCTCCTTCCCAAAGCAGCTCTCCGGCGGAGAGCAGCAGCGGGTGGCAATCGCAAGGGCGCTCATCAACGAGCCCAGCATACTGCTTGCGGACGAGCCCACCGGTAATCTGGACAACAACAACGCCTGGGATATTATGAAGCTTCTGGAGGAGATCAACAGCAGGGGGACGACCGTGATTGTCGTGACCCACAATCTGGAGATCGTAAAGGTGATGAAAAAGCGGGTGATCACGGTAAAGAAGGGAACCGTCGTCAGCGACAGCGGGCAGGGGGATTACGACGATGAGGATTAATACCTTTTTTTATTCGATCGGGCAGGGCTTTCGAAATATATTCCGAAACAAGATGTTTTCTCTGGCATCCATTGCGACGATGGCGGCCTGTATTTTTATGTTCGGCCTGTTTTATATTATTATCACGAACTTCAACACGGCGGTGCACCGGATTGAGGAAGGGGTGTCGGTGACGGTCTTTTTTGACAGGGATCTTACGGAATCCCAGATTCAGGCCATCGGAGACGACATCGAAAAGCGCACCGAGGTGCGGGAGCTGGAGTATGTCTCGCCGGAGGCGGCCTGGGAGTACTACAAGGAGATCTACTTTGAGGGGAGAGAGGAGCTGGCCGCGGGCTTTGTGGGGGACAATCCGCTGGCCCACTCCGCCAACTTCCAGATCTACCTGGAGGACGTGTCCATGCAGAGCACCCTCGTCCGCTATCTGGAATCGCTGGACGGCGTGCGGGAGGTAAAGCAGTCGGAGATGGTTGCGAACACGCTGAGTGATTTCAATAAGCTGGTGGGCTATGTGTCCTTTGGAATCATCCTGATTCTTCTGTGCGTTGCGGTATTTCTGATCAGCAACACCGTCATGGTCGGCATCTCCGTCCGCAGAGAGGAGATCGGAATTATGAAGCTGATCGGGGCAACGGACTATCTGGTGCGGGCGCCCTTTGTGGTGGAGGGCATTCTGATCGGGCTTGTGGGGGCGGCAATTCCGCTGACGCTGTTATATTTTCTCTATCAGAAGATTATAGTATATATTGCAGAAAAATTTAATTTCATCGGCTCAATGCTGGAGTTCATCCCGGCGCGCACGGTATTTTCGACGCTGGTTCCGGTGGGGATTATTCTGGGCGCCGGAATCGGCTTTATCGGCAGCCGCATGACGATCCGAAAGCATTTGAAGGTGTAGGCGACGGAGGAATCGGATTATGGACAACAATTATTACGGGCAGAATCAGTATGCGCAAAAGGAGCGGCCCCAAAAGCGGCCGGGCTTTGGCGCGGGCATTCTGACGGGCATCCTGCTTGGAACGCTGATACTGGGTATCGGCATCTGGGCGGGAACAAGGGCGTACACGATGCTCACCGGCAGGTATGTGGTGATCGGGCCGTCCGGGACCGCGGTGACCACGTACGGCGGAAGCCTCCTGGATCAGGACACGGTGGACCGGATCGAGGAGCTGATCGCGTACATGGATCTGTACTTCTACGATGGGTACGAGGCCGCGGACATTCAGAGCGCCCTGTGCAAGGGGACCTTAAACGGTCTTAAGGACCCGTACTCGGTCTACTATACGAAGGAGGAGTACGAGGATCTGCAGATCAGCACGAACGGCAACTACCACGGTATCGGCGCGGGGCTGAGTCAGAACGAGAAGACCATGGAGGTGACGATCACGAAGGTCTATGACAAGACTCCGGCAAAGGAGGCCGGGCTTATGGACGGCGACCGGATCTTAAAGGTCAACGAGATCGAGGCCGCAAGCATGGAGCTGACAAATCTGGTCCGGGAGATCCGGGGGGAGGAGGGCACCACGGTGCATCTGCTGATATACCGGGAATCCACCGGGGAGACGCTGGATTTTGACGTTGAGCGGCGCAATGTGGAGCTTCCCAGCGTCACCGGCACTATGATGGAGGGCGGCATCGGCTACATTGAGATCACGGAGTTTCAGGGAGGCACAGCGGGACAGTTTGCCGGGATTCTGGAGGAGCTGCAGGAGCAGGGCATGAAGGGCATGGTGGTGGACCTGCGGGGGAACCCCGGCGGTCTGATCACGTCGGTTGTGGATATTCTCGACATGATCCTGCCGGAGGGCGTCGTGGTCTACACGGAAGACAAGTACGGCAGAAGGGAGAACTACACGTCGGATGCCCGGTGTCTCGACATTCCGATGGTGGTGCTGATCAACGAAAACAGCGCCAGCGCTTCGGAAATTTTTGCCGGGGCGGTGAAGGACTACGAGTACGGTACGCTTGTTGGGACGACAAGCTTCGGCAAGGGCATTGTGCAGTCTCTTTTTCCGCTGGAGGACGGCTCTGCGGTGAAGCTGACTACGGCGAAATATTTTACGCCGAAGGGAAACAACATTCACGGCATCGGCATCGCGGCGGATGTGGAGGTGGAATATGAGTACACGGGGCCGGCGGATGAGCCCTATGATATTCAGTACGACAATCAGGCACAGCGGGCCTTTGCGCTGATGGAAGAGATGCTTGAGTGACGGGGGAAGGGATGAGTGAAAGAAAGCGTGCGCTGCACGCCAGGCGGAGCCGGTTTCTCTATGCGCTGGCAGTCGCCCTCTCGGCCTGGCTTGTGGTCATATTCGTCTTCTCGGCGCAGCCGGCCGCGGAGTCGGGGCAGGTGAGCGGCGGGATCAGCTACCGGATTGTCTCTCTGCTTAACCGGGCGCTTCATTTTGCAGAGAGCGAGGAGGCGCTTCTTGCCGCCGCGGCGCAGCTTGATTTCCCGGTGCGCAAATGCGCGCATATGAGCGAGTACGGGGTGCTGGCAATTATGATCTTTGCCCTCGTGGCCTGCTTTCGGTGGCGGATCGGGGCGCAGGGCTATTTTCTGGCCCTCATGCTCACGTTTCTGTACGCCTGCACGGACGAGTACCACCAGCGGTTTGTGCCGGGCCGAAGCGGCAGCTTCGCCGATGTGCTGATTGACACGGCGGGGGCCGCAGCCGCGCTTGTGCTTCTGTTTTTGTCTGTGGCGGCGTACCGGCGCCGCAGGCGAAGAAGGGCCAGGCGGGAGAGAAACAAAAGGATGTTGCAACAGACAATTTATTTGGAAAATGGAAAGAGGTGATTTCTGTGGTAGAGTTCGATAATTTTAAGGGACGGCTTGTGGCATACAGGTCCCCGCTGCAGGAAGTGAGGGATTCACTTTGACTTAGCGGGCAAGGAACAGAGCATACAGGAGCTTGAGCGGGAGATGGAAGCGCCGGATTTCTGGGACGACCCGGCGGTCTCCCAGGAGAAGATGAAGCGGCTCAAGAGTTTAAAGGACGACGTAGAGACCTTTGAAGGGCTAAAGGAGCTGTTCGAGGACATCGAGACGATGATCGAGATGGGAATCGAGGAGAAGGATGCGACGCTGGTTCCGGAGATCGCGGAGCTGTTCGAGGAGTTCGAGGAGGTGTTTGAGGGCATCCGCATGAAAACGCTTCTCTCCGGCGAGTACGACAGGGACAATGCGATTCTCTCCCTCCACGCGGGGGCTGGCGGAACGGAGTCCTGCGACTGGGCGGCGATGCTGTTTCGCATGTATTCCAGATGGGCGGACAAGAAGGGCTTTTCCATTGAGGTGCTGGACTCGCTGGACGGCGAGGAGGCGGGAATCAAGTCAGTGACGTTTCAGGTGAACGGAGACAATGCCTACGGCTGCTTAAAGTCCGAGCGGGGCGTGCACCGGCTTGTGCGCATATCGCCGTTCAACGCGGCGGGAAAACGGCAGACATCTTTTGTGTCCTGCGACGTGATGCCGGATATTGAGGAGGATGTGGACATCGTTGTGAAGGACGAGGATATCCGCATCGACACCTACCGCTCCAGCGGCGCCGGCGGACAGCATATCAACAAGACGTCGTCCGCAATCCGCATCACCCACTATCCGACGGGCATTGTGGTGCAGTGCCAGAATGAGCGCTCCCAGCACATGAATAAGGATAAGGCGATGCAGATGCTAAAGTCAAAGCTGTACCTGTTAAAGCAGGAGGAGAATGCGGCGAAGGAGGCGGGCATCCGGGGCGAGGTGTCGGAGATCGGCTGGGGAAGCCAGATCCGCTCCTACGTGATGCAGCCCTACACGATGGTGAAGGATCACCGCACCGGCGTGGAAGTGGGCAATACGGACGCCGTGATGAACGGCATGATCGACCCGTTTATCAACGGGTATCTGAAATGGCAGAGCCTGGGATGCCCGAAGAACATGGGGGATGACGGCGGATGACGGGCTGTTTTGGGGCGCTTACGGCAGTCTCCGTCGGCGCCCTCGTTTTTCCGGCCCTGCTGGTGATTGTCGTTGGGGCGTTTGTGATCCGAAACCGGATCAGACGGCTTTCGAGAAGCCTTTTTGGGACGGACAGCCTGACCGAGGGCTTAAGCCGGCAGGCGGATGAGGCGGCCGAAACGCCCAGGTCGGTTACCGGCATGACGCGGCTGATGGAGCCTCAGATTGTGCGGGATTTTCCGGAGTTTGTGTGGGAGGAGTTTCGCCACCGGGCGGAGAATGCGCTGATTTCGGCCCTGGCCGCAGTCACGGCGGAGGATGCGGGACTTGTCTCGGAGAATTCAAAGGAGCTGCGGCAGCAGCTGGACAACCGCATCCGCGGCAATCAGGCGGCGGGGGTTTTTGAGCGCTTCGACAGCGTGCGGATTCATCAGACCGAGATCGCCGACTACCGAAAGGGCAAAGGCAGATGCGTCGTCACGATTCAGAGCGCCGTGGAATATTATTACTGCAGGATGAAGGACGGTCAGGTACTGTCCGGCAGCAGGGAGCGCAGGCGGCAGACCAGGTACAACACGGAGCTTGTGTACATACAGGACGCGGAAGCGGCCGGCAGTGCGGTGGGAACCGCCTGTCCGTACTGCGGCGCTCCGGTGCGCACGCTGGGCCGGTTTGTCTGCGAGTACTGCGGCGCGGAGGTTGTGCCGGTGAACCGGAAGGTCTGGTCGTTTCAGCGAATTTATGAGGTGGACTGCCGCCGCGTATAGCGGCGTTTTTCGGACACCTGGAAGGAGGAACAGAGAATGGGCATTATAAGGGCAATCGGCAGGGCTGTCTCCGGCGGCTTTTCCGATCAGTGGCTGGAGGTTTTTGAGGCGGACGACATGGGAGGGCAGACCGTCTTTACCCGCGGCGTTCTGGTGCGGCAGGGACAGAACCGAAAGGGGACAGATGATACCGTATCAAACGGCTCGGTGATTCATGTGTACGACAACCAGTTCATGCTGCTGGTGGACGGCGGCAAGGTGGTGGACTACACGGCGGAGCCGGGCTACTACAGGGTGGATAACTCCTCCATGCCGTCGCTGTTTAACGGCGAGTTCGGGGAGACGCTAAAGGAGTCCTTTGGCCGCATCCGCTTCGGCGGGCAGACGCCGGGAAAGCAGAAGGTTTTCTTTATCAACCTGCAGGAGATCAAGGGCATTAAATTCGGCACCCGCCAGCCCGTCAATTATTACGACGCCTTCTACAACGCGGAGCTGTTTTTAAGAGCCCACGGTACCTACTCTGTAAAAATCGTCAATCCGCTGCAGTTTTATGCGGAGGCGATACCGAGAAATAAGGATCATGTGGAGATGGCGGAGATCAACGAGCAGTACCTGTCGGAGTTTCTGGAGGCGCTGCAGTCGGCTGTCAACCAGATGTCCGCGGACGGCATCCGCATCTCCTTCGTGTCGGGAAAGGCCAGGGAGCTTGGAAGGTACATGTCGAATGTGCTGGACGAGGAGTGGAACAGGGCCCGCGGCATGGAGATTCAGGCGGTGGGCCTTGCCAGTGTCTCCTACGACGAGGCGTCCCAGAAGCTGATCAACATGCGGAACGAGGGCGCCATGCTCTCGGACCCGGGTGTCCGTGAGGGGTATGTGCAGGGCGCCGTCGCGAGGGGCCTGGAGGCGGCCGGCTCAAACACAAACGGCGCAATGGCCGGATTTATGGGAATGGGCATGGGGATGAATGCGGGAAGCTCCGTCCTCGGGGCGGCGTCCGCCGCGAATCTTGCCCAGATGCAGCAGCAGGCGCCTGCGCCCGCAGCGCCTGCGGCCCGACAGACGGGATGGACCTGTGTCTGCGGCACGGCAAACACCGGAAAGTTCTGCGGCGAGTGCGGCAGACCGGCTCCCGCGAGGGAGTGGACCTGCACCTGCGGCACGGCAAACACCGGAAAGTTCTGCAGCGAGTGCGGCAGACCGCGCCCGTAAAATAGCGCTTGCTTTTCCGCATTCTCTATGATAAAATCTTTCGAGTAAATACAGGTGTCAGCCGCAGGCAGACACCTGGGGTTGTTTCGGAGGTAAAGATGGAGGAGAAAGCACCTTTTTTCGTACTGCGGGGCAGGGCGGTTCCTGAGGTTCTGCTTAAGGTGGCCGAGGCCAAGCGCCTTCTGGCCTCCGGCAAGGTGGAGTCGGTACTGGACGCCACGGAGGCGGTCGGCATCAGCCGCAGCTCGTTTTACAAGTACAGGGATGATATTTTCCCTTATCATGAGAACCCAAGAGGCAGGACGGTGATTCTGGTCATTCAGATGGACGATGAGCCCGGGCTGTTATCCGCCGTTGTGGCGACAATCGCGGAATTTCGGGCTAACATACTGACGATCCATCAGAGTGTTCCGGTGAACGGCATCGCTTCGCTGACGCTTGGCATCGACGTGTTCCCGTCCTCGGGCAGCGTCGGGGAGATGTGCGGCAGAATCGAGGCCTGCGCCGGAATACATTACGCGAAAATTTTGACAGGGGAATAGAGATCAGGCAGGGAGAAAATTATGAAGATTGCAGTTATGGGCTACGGCACTATCGGTTCCGGAGTGGCGGAGGTATTGAGAATCAACAGAGAAAGGATTGCGCAGCGGGCGGGGGAGCCGGTGGATGTGAAGTATATTCTGGATCTGCGGGATTTCCCGGGGGATGAGATGGAAGGGTGCATCATCCACGATTACCGGACTATCGTGGAGGACCCGGAGATCGGCATTGTGGTGGAGACCATGGGCGGCGTGGAGCCGGCCTACTCCTTTGTGAAGGCGATGCTGGAGGCGGGAAAGCAGGTGACCACATCCAACAAGAATCTGGTGGCGGCAAAGGGCGCGGAGCTCATCCAGATTGCCAGAGAGCACGGTGTGAACTTTCAGTTTGAGGCCAGCGTCGGCGGCGGAATTCCGATAATCCGTCCGTTAAACAAGTGACTGACCGCGGATGAGATCGAGGAGATTACCGGCATCTTAAACGGAACGACAAACTACATGCTCACGAAGATGGCGGAGGAGGGCGCGGCCTTTGACGATGTGCTTAAGGACGCGCAGGAGAAGGGCTACGCGGAGAAGGACCCGACGGCGGATGTGGAGGGGCACGATCCGTGCCGCAAGATCGCAATTCTCACCTCTCTGGTGTGCGGGCAGCAGGTGGATTATGAGGATATTTACTGCGAGGGGATCACGAAGCTTACGCCTGCGGATTTCGCCTACGCGAAGGCCATGAACCGAAAGATCAAGCTTCTGGCCAAAAGCCGCAGGGAGCAGGACAGCTACTCCTGCATGGTCGCGCCGTTTCTTCTGGGAGAGGAGCATCCGCTCGGCGGGGTGAACGGCGTGTTTAACGGCATTTTCGTGCACGGCAACGTGCTGGGGGATGCCATGTTCTACGGCAGCGGAGCGGGGAAGCTCCCGACGGCCAGCGCAGTTGTTGCGGACGTGGTGGACATGGTTAAGCACACCCACGTAAATATATACATTAACTGGGACCAGGAGAAGATTGCCCTTGTGGACTACAGGGACAGCAGAAACCGTTTCTTTGTCCGCTCGGCGGCGGAGCGCGGGGAGATTGCGCGCGTCTTCGAGGGGGCAGTGTTTGTCGAGGCAGGCATTGACGGAGAGAGCGGCTTTACAACAGAGGAGATGACGGAGGCGGAGTTTGAGATGCGGGCGGAAGAGATTTCCGTCATAAACCGGATTCGGCTCGGTTAGGCAATGCAGTATTGGAGGGGGATATGGCAAAGTATATTATGGCACTGGATGCGGGTACTACCAGCAACCGATGTATTTTATTTGACAGGGCGGGCAACATATGCGCGATGGCCCAGAAGGAATTCCGGCAGTTTTTCCCGAATCCCGGCTGGGTGGAGCACGATGCAAACGAGATCTGGTCGACGCAGCTTGGGGTGGCTGTTGAGGCTATGAACCGGATCAACGCGAAGGCTGCGGACATAGCGGCCATCGGCATCACGAACCAGAGGGAGACGGCCGTTGTCTGGAACAGAGAGACCGGGGAGCCGGTCTATAACGCCATCGTGTGGCAGTGCCGCCGCACGTCGGACATAGCGGACGCCTTAAAGGCGAAGGGGCTTAAGGAGCGCTACCGGCAGAAGACGGGGCTGATTATCGACGCGTACTTTTCCGCCACGAAGATCAAATGGATTCTCGACCATGTGAAGGGGGCGAGAGCCCTGGCAGAGGAGGGGAAGCTGCTGTTTGGGACGGTGGAGACCTGGCTGATCTGGAAGTTCACAAACGGCAGGGTGCATGTGACCGACTATTCAAACGCCAGCCGCACGATGCTCTTTAACATCAACACGTTGAAGTGGGATGAGGAGATTCTCTCGGACCTTGGCATACCGGAGAGCATGCTCCCCGAGCCGCGGCCGTCCAGCGAGGTGTACGGCTGCACCGATCCGTCGTTTTTCGGGGATGAGATCCCGATTGCGGGGGCTGCCGGCGACCAGCAGGCGGCGCTGTTCGGACAGGCCTGCTTCGGCGAGGGCGAGGCGAAGAATACCTACGGGACGGGCTGCTTTCTTCTGATGAATACGGGAGAAAAGCCGGTGTTCTCGAAGAACGGGCTTGTGACGACGGTGGCCTGGGGGCTGGACAAAAAGGTGAACTACGCGCTGGAGGGCTCGATCTTTGTGGCGGGCGCGGCCATTCAGTGGCTGCGGGACGGCCTGCACCTGATCGACTCCGCCGCCGACAGCGAGTACATGGCAAAGAAGGTGAAGGGGACGCACGGCTGCTATGTGGTTCCGGCCTTCACCGGGCTTGGCGCTCCCCACTGGGATCAGTACGCCAGAGGAACCATCGTGGGGCTCACCCGGGGAACCAATAAGAATCATATTATACGGGCCACGCTGGAGTCCATCGCGCTGCAGGTGTGCGACGTCATCGACGCCATGAAGGCGGATTCGGGCATCGACGTAAAGACGCTTAAGGTGGACGGCGGCGCAAGCGCCAACAATTTCCTGATGCAGTTTCAGGCGGATATGCTGGACGCGCCGGTGAACCGGCCGGTGTGCGTGGAGTCCACGGCCATCGGAGCCGCCTACCTGGCGGGCCTTGCGGTGGGATACTGGAAGAGCAGCGGGGATGTTTTGGACAATCAGCAGATCGACTGCGTATTTCTTCCGAATATGAGCAGAGAGGAGCGCATCGAAAAGCGCAGAGGCTGGAATAAGGCCGTCAGGTACGCCTTCGGGTGGGCGCAGGATATGTAGCCGTGCTGCGGCTGATATTTCCGCCCCGGTGCGCGGTGTGCGACGGGCTTCTCGAACCGCGGGAGCAGAGACGGGGCGCCCACGCTTCCTGCGAAAAGAGACTGTCCTTTGTCCGGGGGCCGGTGTGCATGCACTGCGGCAGGCCGGTTGCCCGCGGGGAGAGAGAGTACTGCTGCGACTGCGGGAGGCGCTTTCTTCAGACAAAGAGCCCTTACCGCGGCAGAAGGCCCTTCTCCTTTATCCGGCAGGGGAAGGCGGTCTTTGTCTACGAGGGGGACATAAAGCAGACCATGTACCGGTTCAAGTATGATAACCGCAGGGAGTACGCCTCCTTTCTGGCGGACTGCGCCTTTGAGAGCCTGGGAAGCTGGCTTTTGGGCGGAGGCTTTCTGGCAGCTGTCCCGGTGCCGATGTATTGGAGGAAGCAAAGGAGCAGGGGCTACAATCAGGCGGAGCTTCTTGCGGAGGCGGTGGCGGAGCGGGCTCATATTCCCTGTGTGCCCCATGCGGTGAGCAGGATCAGAAACACCAGACCCCAGAAAGAATTAAATGACACGGAGCGGGAAAATAACCTGAAAAGTGCTTTTCATGCGGCGGATTTTGTAGTACAATATAAACGTATCCTGCTGGTGGACGATATTTACACGACCGGCAGTACTGCGGAGGCGGTGGCAGAGGAGCTGTGCAGGGCAGGCGCGCAGGAGATTTTCTTTCTCGCCGCGTGCACAGGTAAGGGGTTTGAGGAGGAAATATAATGGATGTCATGAATTGTAGGAACTGCGGTCGGCTGTTTAACAGGCTTTCGTCCGAGAGGGTCTGTCCGGCGTGCAGGCAGGCGCTGGAGGAGAAGTTTCAGCAGGTAAAGATGTATCTGAGAGAGAATCCGAACTCGTCGGTGGACGACGTCTCCAGAGAGAACGACGTTTCGGTGAAGCAGATCAAGCAGTGGGTCAGAGAGGAGCGGCTGATATTCTCGGACGGTTCTGTCGAAGGGATTACATGCGAGTCCTGCGGAAAGGTAATTCACACCGGACGCTTTTGCGATGCCTGCAAGCTGGAAATGGCGAACCACATGATGGCGGCTTTCGAGAACCCTCACAAGGTGGAGGAGATCAAAAAGAAGCCTTCCCATGAGGGCGACCGCATGCGTTTTCTTTAGATTTTATCCGTTTAACATAAGTCCCCGGAGTGTCTGGGGACTTTTTGCTTTGAAAAAAAGGATATATATGGTATAATAGGCAAAGAACGCTTATGATACGGAGAGAGAGTTATTCTATGATAAACGAAGAACGGGTGAAGGAGCTGTACCACATGGCGGTTTATGACAGCCATATGGATAAGGTGGACAGCCAGATCGGACAGTATTATATATGGGACTATATCGGAAAGGAGCTGGTCAGAAGCTTCTTTACGGGAACGGCCGCGTATGTGCTGATTGCCGTTCTGTGGGGAATGAATGATCTGGAGGCGGTCACGGCGAGGATCAACAATCTGGACGTGGTGGATCTGGGCGTGCGTGCGGGGATTCTCTATGCGGGGTTTCTTGCGGTTTACCTGCTTGCGACTGCGGCTGTGTATCTGATCCGGTACGCATACGGAAGAAAGAAGCTGCGTCGGTACGCGGTTCATCTTAAGCGGGTGCGAAAGATGTACCAGCGCGAAGATAAGCTCAGGACATAGGAGGCTTTATGACAAAATTATTAGAGATAAAGGATAAGCTGATACGCTTTTACAGCAGGTATGAGTCGTACCTGTATCCGGTTGTCCGGTTTGTGCTGGCATTTGTGCTGTTTTCGATGATCAACGGCAGCATCGGCTATATGGAGAGGATCAGTACTCTTCCGGCTGCGCTGATACTGTCGCTTGTGTGCGCGGTTCTGCCGTCCTATGCGATGATCTGGCTGTCGGCTCTTGTGATACTTCTGGATATGTACGCGCTCTCCCTGGAGGCGGCGCTGACCGCTTTCGTTCTGTTCGCCGTGATCTTTCTGGTATATTTCCGTTTTACGCCGAAGGACGGGATCGCGGCAGTCCTCACCCCGATCTGTTTCAAGCTGCATATCCCCTATGTGATGCCCATCAGCTGCGGACTTCTGCGTGAGGCGTACTCGGTGCTGGCGGTGGTGTGCGGCACCGTGGTTTACTATTTCCTGGACGGGATCAACCGCAATGCGGCGGCTCTTATGAGCGTGGACAAGGGGGAGGTGTCTGCGGACGTGTCGAAGTTCAGCATATCCGTGGGGCAGATCTTAAACAATAAGGAAATGTTTCTTGTGGTGGCCATTTTCGTCGTTTCGTCGTCTGTCGTTTACCTGGTGCGCAGGCTTGCGGTGGAGCACGCCTGGACGCTGGCAATCATCTCGGGCATACTGATCGAGCTTGCGGGGCTGTTTGTGGGGTACCTTGTGCTCAATATCACCGGAAAGACGCTGTGGCTTCTTGTGGGCAGCATACTTTCGATGCTGATCGGGTTCGTGCAGCAGTTTCTGTTTATGAATCTGGACTATGCGAGAACCGAGCGGGTGCAGTTCGAGGACGACGACTACTACTATTACGTGAGGGCCGTGCCGAAGAAGATGGTGGCGAAGCGGGACGTGAAGGTCAAGCATTTCGGCAACACCGGAAGCATGGGCAAGCGGATCGACCGCTCGAAGCGGAGCCTGACGGAGGAGCAGGAGGCGGCGAGCCGCAAGGTGATTGCAAGAGAGCTGGACATCGACGAGGATTTGCTGAAGTAGTGACCGGAAGATCCGGTTCTTAGGAGGGAGATGACAATGCAGCAGTTTAACGGAATGTTAAGCGAATTTTATGACAAAGCCACGACGGTTCTGGGAATGCCGGATTTTACGCTGTCCTGGGTCAATATTATCGAAATTCTGATCATCTCCTTCCTCTTCTACCATATTCTGCTCTGGATTAAGAGAACGAGAGCCTGGAATCTGTTTAAGGGGATTCTGATGATTCTGGTCTTTGTGCTGGTGGCCGCGGTGTTCCAGATGAACACGATTCTCTGGCTTGCGGAAAATATGCTGAGCGTCGGACTAATCGCCCTTGTTGTGATTTTTCAGCCGGAGCTTCGCAAGGCGCTGGAGAATCTGGGGGGCATGAATATACTAAGCAGTCTTTTTAACATAAACCGGGCGGATCAGAACAAGTTCAGCGACCGCACCATCGACGAGCTGATCAAGGCCTGCTATGCGATGGGAAAGGTGAAGACAGGGGCTTTGATTGTGGTGGAGGACGAGATTCTTTTAAACGAGTATGTGCGCACGGGTATCGACGTGGACGCCCTGCTCTCCAGCCAGCTTCTGATCAATATCTTTGAAAAAAACACGCCGCTGCACGACGGGGCGGTGATTGTGCGGGGGGACCGGGTGATCTCCGCAACCTGTTATCTGCCGCTGTCGGACAGCATGTCCCTTAGCAAGAATCTGGGGACAAGGCACCGGGCCGCGGTGGGCGTCAGCGAGGTGAGCGATTCCCTGACAATCATTGTGTCGGAGGAGACGGGGAGGGTTTCTGCGGCTCTTCGGGGAAAGATCTACCACGATGTGGAGGCGGATTTCCTGCGGGAGAAGCTTCGGCTTGTGCAGAACCACAACCGGGAGGAGAGCGGGTTTAAGCTGCTGAAAAGGAGGCTTAAGAATGGCAAATAAGTTGTTGCGTGCACTGACGAACAATCTGGGTTTTAAGATTCTTGCCGTGTGCCTTGCATTTATCCTCTGGCTTGCGGTATATAATATTGATGACCCAAAACAGACGAAAACCTACACGGCCAACGTGACGGTGGAAAACAGCGCCGTCATCACGGAGCAGAAGAAGTGCTACGAGGTGCTGGACGGGACCAACGTGGTGACCTTTGCGGTGACGGCCAAGCGCAGCGTGCTGCGGAATCTGGACGATTCGGATTTTCGGGCGGTGGCGGATATGAGCCGCATGGTGCCTGGGGCGGACGGGAAGACGGCCAATGTGCCCATCGAGATCAGCAGCGTCCGCGCGAACAGCTCCCTCAATTACCCGAACCGCAAGTATCTGAAAATATCGCTGGAGGATCTGATGAGCAAGCGGCTTGTCATAACGGCGGACACGAGCGGAGAGGTGGCGGAGGGCTACGCGCTGGGTGACGTGACGGTGACTAACGCCAACGTGCTCACGGTGGAGGGGCCGGCCTCCATTGTCAGCACCATCGTCAGCGCCGTGGCAACCATCGAGGTGGAGGGTATGTCCGTGAATCTCTCGGACAGTGTTGTGCCGGTGCTCTACGACGGCGAGGGCAACGAGGTTGACACCACGAGGCTTACGGTCAGCAAGGCGACGGTGACGGTGTCCGCGCGGATTCTTGTGATCAAGGAGATGAAGCTGGCCTTTTCCACGGAGGGGACGCCCTGGGGCGACTACAGCGTGGTAAGCATTACCGCAGACCCGCAGTCGGTGCGGGTGAAGGGGGCGACTTCGGTGCTCAATCCCATCGCGGCCATAACGGTGCCGTCGGAAATGCTCAGCGTGGAGGGGCTGAGGGAGGATCTGACTACGATGATCGACATCACGGAGTTTCTCCCGGACGGCGTGGAGCTTGTGGACTCGGCGGACGCGAAGGTCGCCGTCACCGTGCGCATCGAGCCCTACAAGATGGGACGCTATATGATAAGCACCGGGAATATACAGGTCGACGGCCTTGCGGAGGGCTGTACGCTGACCTTTCGGGACGAGAGCATTCGTGTGTCCGTCAGCGCGCTCCAGAGCGATCTCGACCGGCTTGACGAGAGCCGGATTACCGGTGTGATCGACGTGTCGGGCCTTGGGCCGGGAACCCATCAGGTGACGGTGACGCTGGATCTGGACGCGGAGAACTATGTCTGTCAGACGGTGACGGCGGAGGTCGTGATCACCGACGGCAGCCAGACGGATGAGCCGGATCTGCCGCCGGATGAGGGCGAAGACGATCCGGACGGGGAAGGACAGGAGCCGGATGAGAGCGGCGATACGGAAGGCGCGGGCCAGCCGGCGGATGACGGGGATGAGAGCCCGCAGGATATTTTCAGTAATCAGGAATAAGGAGTTGTGGATATGGCAAGGATGTTTGGAACAGACGGAGTGCGCGGTGTCGCGGGAACGGAGCTTACAATTGAGCTGGCGATGAAGCTGGGACAGGCGGGGGCGCATGTGCTCACGAAGGAGAAGCTGCACCAGCCGACGATTATTGTGGGCTGTGACACCCGCATGTCGGGCGGGATGCTGGCGAGCGCGCTGATGGCGGGAATCTGCTCGGTGGGCGCGAACGCGATCTATGTGGGGGTGGCGCCGACGCCGGCCATCGCGTATCTGACGAGAAAGCATAAGGTGGATGCGGGAGTTGTGATCTCCGCGTCCCACAATCCGATGGAGTTTAACGGCATTAAATTTTTCAACGGGGAGGGCTACAAGCTGTCGGATCAGCTGGAGGACGAGATTGAGGCTCTGATTCGAAATAACATGAAGAATGTGGTATTTCCGATCGGGCCGGGAATCGGCAGAGTGGAGTACCGGATGGACATTGTGGATGAGTACGTGGCGTTTCTGAAGCGGAGGGTTCCGGTGGACCTGTCGGGTTTGAAAATTGTCGTAGACTGCGCCGAGGGCGCAAGCTGCTACACCTCCGTGCGGACGCTGGAGGAGCTGGGAGCAAATCTGACTGCGATTCACACGGAGCCTGACGGAACCAACATCAACGCCAACTGCGGCTCCACCCACATGGATGAGCTGCGGGCGCGTGTTGTGCTGGAGAAGGCGGACATCGGCATCGCATTCGACGGGGACGCAGACCGGATGCTGGCGGTGGACGAGACCGGCAAGCTGGTGGAGGGCGACGAGATTATGGCCATCTGCGGCAATTTCCTGAAAGAGAGGGGAAGGCTGGCAGGAGATACGATTGTTGTGACCATTATGACGAATCTGGGCTTTTCCATTATGGGCGAGAAGCAGGGCATTCATGTGGAGAAGACGAAGGTGGGCGACCGCTACGTGCTGGAAAATATGCTGGAGAACGGCTACAATCTGGGCGGCGAGCAGTCGGGCCATGTGATTTTTCTGGACGACAGCACCACGGGAGACGGCCTTCTGACCGCGCTGCATCTGCTTGAGGTGATGGTTGTAACGGGAGAGAAGCTGTCGGAGCTCACGAAGATTATGACGGTGCTTCCTCAGGCGCAGGCCAGCGCCAGGGTGCCGAACCACAAGAAGGAGAGCTACATGGACTACGCGGAGATCGCGGAGGCGGTGGCTGCGCTGGAAAAGCGGTTTGAGGGGGAGGGAAGAGTGCTGATCCGCCCGTCGGGAACGGAACCCCTCGTGCGCGTCATGATTGAGGGCAGCGACCAGAAGGTTATTGAACAGGAGGCCAGAAAGCTGGCGAACCTGATAACAAGGGTCATGTTATAAGGGAGGTATAACCGTGGTATCACAGGCGATTAAAATTATGAATCCGACAGGGCTGCATCTTCGCCCTGCGGGGAATTTGTGTAAAGAGGCGATGAAATTCAGGTGTAAGGTGACGTTTGAGTACAGCGGCAATATCGCAAATGCAAAGAGCGTCCTGTCGGTGCTCGGGGCGTGCATCAAGTCCGGGGACGAGATCACGCTTGTGTGCGAGGGCGAGGACGAATCGGAGGCGCTTGCGGCGCTGATCGCTTTTATCGAGGGCGGTCTGGGCGAGTAGCTTTTTCAAATCCTTTGAATAGTTTTTGTACCAAAGAGGAAAATATGTATTATGAAAGAACGATACAAACACCTGCTTAATTTTATAGCCAACGTCGTTACGCTTGTGTTCGAGACTTTCTGCTTCGGCTGGGTCTGGTACATGATGTATGTTCCGCTTATGGATAAGGAGAATCTGTTTTTCCGGAGAGGAAACTGGGCCGTCATCGGCGTTTACGCGCTGATCGTGTTCTTTTTCACACATATGTTCGGCGGATACCGGATCGGATACATGCGTGTGGCGGATATTATTTTGTCGCAGATACTTGCGGTGTTCCTCGCGACGATCGTGGCATATATTGAGGTATGTCTGATTGCCAACGACTATCTGCCGCCGCGCCCGCTTCTTCTGATGGCGGCGGCGGAGATTCTTTTTCTGGTCCCCTGGGTGATTCTGGTGCGAAAGGGCTATCAGAGACTCTATCCGCCGCGCCAGATGCTGGTGATCTACGGGGAGTACTCCCCGGATGATCTGATTGCGAAGATCAACACGAGAAAAGACCGGTACGACATCTGTGCGTCATTAAGCTACCGGGTGGGCTACGAGGAGCTCTACACCACAATACTCCGATACAGCGCGGTTGTGCTGTGCGACCTGCCGGCGCAGGCCCGCAACCAGATTATCAAATTCTGTTATCAGGAGTCCATCCGCGCCTACGTTACGCCGAAAATATCGGACATTCTCTTTCGGGGGGCCGACGATATTCACCTGTTTGACACGCCGCTTCTTTTGTCCCGGAATCAGGGGCTGAGCATCGTGGAGCAGTTTGTCAAGCGGGCGATGGACATTGTGCTCTCGCTGCTGGGAATTCTTGCGGCGTCTCCCTTTATGCTGGTGATTGCGGCGGCCATCAGGCTTTACGACAGGGGGCCCGTTCTGTATAAGCAGGAGCGGCTGACCAAGGACGGGGAGTCCTTTATGATCTACAAGTTCCGCAGCATGAGCGTACACTCGGAGGAGCAGGGGGCGCGTCTCGCCGCAAAGGGGGACGAGCGGGTGACGCCGGTGGGGCGCGTGATCCGCGCGGTCCACTTAGACGAGCTGCCGCAGCTGTTTAATATTTTAAAGGGCGAGATGTCCATGGTGGGGCCGCGGCCGGAGCGCCAGGTGATCGCGGACCAGTACACGAAGGAGATTCCCGAGTTTGTGCTGCGCCTTAAGGTGAAGGCGGGACTGACCGGTTACGCGCAGGTGTACGGCAAGTACAACACGACTCCTTACGACAAATTAAAACTTGATTTAACTTATATTGAGAATTATAACGTGTGGCTGGACATCCGCATTCTGTTTCTGACCTTCAAGATTTTGTTTGTGAGGGAAAACACGGAAGGGGTGGACGCCAGCCAGACGACGGCGATTAAGTAGCAGGGAGTGCTTTATGGGAGACATTAAGATCAGCGTTATCATGCCGGTATACAACGTGGAGCAGTATGTGGGAAAGGCCATTGAGAGCGTGCTGGGGCAGACCTTTGAGGAGTGGGAGCTTCTTGCCGTGGACGACGGGACGAAGGACAGAAGCGGTGAGATCTGCGACGAGTATGCAGCGAGAGACGCGAGAATACATGTGATCCACAAGGAGAACGGCGGCGCGCCCAGCGCAAGAAACGCGGCCATCGAGATCGCCCGGGGAGAGTACGTCTATTTTATGGACTCGGACGACTGGGCGGAGTCCGGGATGCTTTCCGGCATGTATGCGCTGGCAGAGAAAAGCCGGGCACAGCTTGTGGTGTGCGGCTACTATATCGACACCTGTTACGGCGGCGGACAGTTGTCGGAGAAGATTTCCGTGGACGATAAGGTGTATGAGAGCGCGGAGAGCTTCCGCAGAGAGGCACACCGCTATTTTGACCGGAATATGCTCTACACCCCCTGGAATAAGCTGTATCGTCTGGACTATATCAGAGAGCAGGGCCTTCGGTTCCCGGACACGCTCTGGGACGACTTCCCCTTTAACATCAGCTACATCCGAAAGGTGCAGCGGGTGGCGGTGACGACGGACGCCTGGTATCATTTTATCCGGGCCAGGGCGGATTCCGAGACGGCGGCCTACCGGCCAAACGTCTATGAAAAGCGGGAGGAGGAGCACGGCTGGATGCTGGAGCTGTACCGGGAGTGGGGCATTGCAGACGGGCCGGCCTTCGAGATGATTTACCGCCGCTACATCGAGCGGCTTGTGGGCTGCGTCGCCAATGTCACAAGCTCAAAGTGCACCCTCTCCGGCAGGGAGAGAAGGGCGGCGATTCGAAAAATGCTGCACAATCCGAATGTGGACACCGCGCTTCACAGGGCAAGGCCGAGATCCGGGTATATGAAGCTTATGCTCGTACCCATACGCCTGAAGTGCACCTGGCTCACCTGGCTGGAGTCTGCGGTCATCACCTTTGTGAAGGAGCACAACACGAGACTTTTTGCAAAATTAAAGGCAGGGCGGTAGCATGGCAGGTTTGAACACCAACGAGATTTTAAAGGAGCGGCTGTCCCGAACGGCGGGGGTGCACCGGCTCACTGAGGAGGAGACCAGGCGCATAAAGGCGATCGTGCTGGAGACTGCCGCAGAGATTGTGAGAATCTGCGACGAGCTCTCGATTCCCTGGATGCTGGGAGGCGGTTCGGCGCTTGGCGCGGTGCGGCATCAGGGGTTTATTCCCTGGGATGACGATATTGACCTGAATATCCCCCGCGCATATATTGACCGCCTGCTTGATGAGGTGGAGAGCAGATACCCCGACAAGTATTATGTGGAAGCGCCGCTTCGCACACCGGGGTATCTTAGTTCGTTTATACAGATCCACCGAAAAGGCACGGTTTTTCGCGAGTATCTTGTGCAGAAAGATGAGGAGTGCGGGATCAAGATCGACATTTTTGTGATCGAGAACACCTATGACGGAATTCTGCGGCGTTACATGCACGGCCTGTCGGTGCAGCTTCTTCTGTTTCTGCTGTCCTGTTACCGCATGTTTGCCTGGCGGGATGAGTTTATGGCGCTTGCGGCAGATGACGGGGCGGCGAGGCGCACAATGCGCATCAAGCAGCTGATCGGGGCGCCCTTTGCGCTGGCCCCCGGGCGGCTGTACCGAAGAACACAGCAGTGCATGCAAAAATGTAAAGACGACGGCTCCCGCTACGTGACAATCCCCTCCGGGAGAAAGCATTTTTTCGGGGAGCTATACGAGAGAGCGTCCTTTATGCAGACGCTGCGGCTGCCTTTTGAGGGATATGAATTTGCGGTGACGCGGGATAAGGAGACGTATCTGTCCCGGCTCTACGGAAACTATATGGAGCTGCCTGCGGAGGAGAAGAGAGAGCATCATGTGATCTACGACCTGAAATTTCCCGGGGAGTATGAGAGGGAGAGGCTTCTCACCGGGAGGGAGACCCAGGAGCTTTTGTGCAGTATGCTGGACGACTTTGTGGCGTACTGCAAAAGGCACGGGCTTCGGTACTACCTTGTGGGTGGAACGCTTCTTGGCGCGGTGCGCCACCAGGGCTTTATCCCCTGGGACGACGACATCGACGTGGGGATGCCGAGAAGGGACTACGAGCGGTTTCTGGCCCTTGCAGAAGACGAGCCGGTGGGGGCAGGGCTTGCGGTGGTGTCCGGAACCCGCGGAACGCTGGGCAATCCCTACTGCGAGCTGATCCACACGGGGACGCGCCTTGAGCGGGACAGCTCCCGCTATATCCGGAAGGAATGCCGGATGCTGCATCTTTTTATCGACATATTTCCGCAGGACGGATGGCCGGAGGACGACGGGGCGGCCCGCAGGCTTGTCCGGCGGATG
>CATJJD010000051.1 GCA_949740385.1 uncultured Lachnospiraceae bacterium | reverse complement strand
TTTCAGTAGTCCAGGCGGGACGCCATCTCGGAGATGTCCTTTGACAGGAACCGGTCCTTTTCTCTTGCGTTCTGTTTGTCAAAGGGATTGAAGGAAAGCCCATAGTAGGAACGGAACATCAGACTTCACCCCCCGATCCTTGAATAATCGATGGGGATCCCTCTTTCTGCTGTTGCAGGCAACGCCATATATGATTAGAAGGCGTGGCACAGTGCGGGCGGATTTTTAAACACTTCACATCGGGAGAAATGTAATAAAGTAACGTACTTTATTATCCGCAAATCCCCTTCCATCTTCCGCCAAAAACAGCCCCCTCGAACGAAATCGCCCCCATTCTACTTCAAATCCCGACCGGCGTCAATAATAATTTACATGTCCCGCGCAGAAATGCTCTTTTCTCAATTATTGATCCCCATATCGCGAGCTGGTTTTTGTCAGAATCAGCCATTTTCCTGCCATTTCAATGTCATTTCCTCTTATTCGCCGTCAGATTTGCCGTCAGAAATATTTGCCGAAACCCGGTGTTATCAGGCGTTCCCGGACCGAAAAGCAGAATCGGACAATTCTATTCGCCGTCAGAATTCTGGTCAGAGATTTCGGGAATACCTGAAAATACAGGGGCTTTCGCGTCCTCCGTAATAAAGTACGTTACTTTATTATTTTGGAGAATCCGGCGAAAACAGCCGTTTCGGGCTGGATGCGCGTAAATGCACAACAGGATCAAAGGAGGACGGCGGATGGCTGAGACAGGAAAAAGGCTGGCGGTGATCGGTGCCAGCGGACATGGAAAGGTAGTGGCGGATATTGCGGAGCGAAACGGTTATGGGACGATTGTTTTTCTGGACGACAACGAGGCGCTGAACGAGTGCGGAAAATACCGGGTAGCGGGAAGGACAAAAGAAGCGGCGGCATATGCGAAGCGGGGGTACGACATCATTGTCGCCATCGGAAACGGACAGATCAGACAGCGGATGCAGGAGGCGCTGGAGGCGGACGGAATTGTGTGCGCGACGCTGGTGCACCCGATGGCTGTGCTGGCGGCTGACATACAGCCAGGAAGCGGCACGGTTGTGATGGCGCTGGCTGTGGTAAACGCCGGAAGCCGCGTCGGAAAGGGCTGCATTATCAATACGTGCGCCTCCGTGGACCACGACTGCAGCATCGGCGACTATGTTCATGTGGCGGTGGGTGCGCACCTGGCCGGAGCGGTGAGCGCCGGGCGGCGCACCTGGATCGGAGCGGGGGCGGTGGTGAGCAACAACATTTCCGTCTGCGAAGACTGCATGATCGGGGCCGGGGCGGCGGTCGTGAGAGATATTGAGGAGAGCGGAACCTACGTGGGCGTGCCGGCAAAAAAGAGATAGTACATAAAAATTCCGGCTTTTATTTCTGTTTTAAAAGTGTTACAATAGGGAATAATCATGGTGGACTGTTTTGAGACGCCGTGATGAACATGAAGCAGGGACAGATGTTTTTGGGTTTGTACAGGTGGCAGGATTTTATGGATTACGCAAGGTCTCTTCAGGAGAAAATCGAGTTTTTCCGCGCACAGGCTGCGCAGTACCATTTTTCGAGAGAGTACGCAAAGGCGATGGAATTTTACGTCCGGGCGGGGATTCTGGGCGACCGGGATTCCGTGGCGGAGGTGTGCAGGAAGCTTCGCAGCGGCTATGGCATGTCCTGCAATTACAATGAGCTGTTCCGCTGTATGCTGGTGGGGGCGGTGAAATTTGAGATGCCGGAGGCCATGGCGGAGCTTGCCCGCTGCTACCAGTCGGGCATCGGGACGGTAGTAAATCGAAAAAAAGCCGCCGAGTGGCTGGAGCGGTCGGGGCTTGACCTTGCAGTCGGGGAGGACGGGGCGGATTAGAAATGCCGGACTCCGCAGATATGAACCGATAAAATGGATAGACTTTGCAGTGCAGATATGTTATATTGTAATTGTCTGTCATTGATAATGAGGGATGAGAGCGACAACAGAGAAAGTGAGGTGGTGTGTGTGTTTGCAGAACCGATGGGCGGTTTATCGGCCGTGAACGCGAGCATGCATTACGGGCAGGAGGTGCGCCCGGTCAGACCGGCAAAAAAGGTTGCGTTTGCGGATAAGATGGTTGTCCCGGTGGGCGGCGGCAAAGAAGAGAAGACGCCGGAGCCAGAAGCGCCCGTTTCACGCAAAATGTCAGCAGCCAGACTGGAGGAGGCGTTCAACGAGATCGCAGGAAGCCTGCAGGGGCAGAACAGCTTTTACGACTCTGCGATGCAGGGAGGCTCCTACGCTGTGGTCGGCACAATGTTCGATGCTTACGCTTAGCGGGCGAATGGGCAAAAGAGCAGGTGGCAGATATGACAGTCCGAAGAAGGAGGCTGCCGTATCTGCCTTTTTGCGCGCAGTCTGTCCGGGGCAGAAAAGGGATTAAGCAGGAAGAAGGAGGCAATTATGCTGGAACTTAAAAATATAAGCTTTCAGGCGGAGGACGAGAAGGAGATCCTAAAGGATGTCAGTCTCGCCATCGACGACCGGATTGTGGTGATCACCGGGCCAAACGGCGGCGGCAAGTCGACGCTGGCGAAGGTGATCGCGGGGATTGTGATGCCCACGGAGGGTCAGATTATTCTGGACGGGGAGGACATCACGGGTTACTCGGTGACGGAGCGGGCGAAGGCGGGAATCAGCCTGGCCTTTCAGCAGCCGGTGCGGTTTAAGGGGCTTACGGTGCGGGATCTGATCACCATTGCGGCGGGGCGGGAGCTCACCGTAAGCGAGGCCTGCTCGTACCTGTCCGAGGTGGGGCTGTGCGCCAAGGACTACATCGACCGGGAGCTGAACGCCAGCCTTTCCGGCGGGGAGATCAAGCGCATCGAGATCGCGACGATACTGGCCAGAGGGGCAAAGTTTTCCGTGTTTGACGAGCCGGAGGCGGGAATCGACCTGTGGAGCTTCCGCAGCCTGATTCATGTGTTCGAGAAAATGCAGAGAGAGCACAGCGGGACCATACTGATTATCAGCCGCCAGGAGCGCATACTGGATATTGCGGACAAAATTATCTATATTAAGGACGGCGTGGTGGAGCGCTACGGCCCGAAGGACGAGATTCTGCCGACGTTAATCGGCACGGCGCGGGCCGGCTGCGATATTCTGATGGACAAGCTGGACTGAGAAAGGAAGTGCGGGTATGATAGATGAGATTGGAAAGAGTCTTTTAAAGGAGGTTGCGGAGCTGGACGCCCTTCCGGTGGGGGCGTACAACATCCGGGTGAACGGAGAGAGCAGCGTGCGCAACACCACGGCGAACATCGACATTGTGAGCAAGGAGGACAAAACCGGCATCGACATTATCATTAAGCCGGGCACGAAAAACGAGAGCGTGCACATTCCAGTGGTGCTCTCCCAGGCGGGCTTAAAGGAAACGGTGTACAACGATTTCTACGTGGGGGATGACTGCGACGTGACCATTGTCGCTGGCTGCGGCATTCACAACTGCGGCGGAGGCGACAGCAGCCACGACGGCATTCACCGCTTTTTCGTCGGGAAAAATGCGAAGCTTCGCTATGTGGAGAAGCATTACGGCGAGGGTGACGGCCGGGGAAAGCGGGTTATGAACCCGACTACGGAGGTGCACCTTTCGGAGGGGGCATATGTGCGCATGGAGGCGACCCAGATTTCCGGCATCGACGACACCGTGCGAAAGACGGTTGCGACGCTTGCGGCCAATGCGACGCTCGAGGTGCAGGAGAAGGTGCTCACAGACGGCGTGCAGCATGCGGTGTCGGAGTTCAACGCGGACTTAAACGGTGCGGGCAGCAGCTGCAACATTGTCAGCCGCACGGTGGCGAAGGACGAGAGCGTGCAGCATTTTTCCAGCACCCTGAACGGAAATGCGCCGTGCAGCGGCCATACGGAGTGCGACTCCATCATTATGGGGGCAGCAAGGGTGTCTGCCAGCCCGAATCTGACGGCGGCGGACGTGGACGCCAGCCTGATTCACGAGGCGGCCATCGGAAAAATTGCGGGAGAGCAGCTTCTGAAGCTTATGACCCTTGGCCTGACCGAGGCGGAGGCGGAGGAGCGCATCGTCAGCGGTTTCTTGAAATGATAAAAAAGATCAATAAAATTGCTTAAATTTAATCATTCTAATTGGAGATATGTTGTGTTAAGATTCTTCATAAAGATTGATATATTTTATCGGAGGAGCTTATGAAGAATTATGAGAAATACGAGCGGCAGTATTTTATGCCGCCTGTGTGCGAGTATGACTGGGTGAAAAAAGAGTATGTGGATCATGCGCCGATCTGGTGCTCCGTGGATCTGCGGGACGGCAACCAGGCGCTGATTGAGCCGATGAGTCTCGACGAGAAGCTGGAGTTTTTCCGGATGCTGGTGGATATCGGCTTTAAGGAGATCGAGGTGGGCTTTCCGGCGGCGTCGGAGACGGAGTTCATTTTCATGCGGACGTTAATCGAGCGGGATATGATTCCGGACGATGTGACCGTGCAGGTGCTGACGCAGGCGAGAGAGCACATTATCAGAAAGACCTTCGAGGCGGTGAAGGGTGCGCCCCACGCGGTGATCCACCTGTACAATTCCACATCGGTGGCCCAGCGGGAGCAGGTGTTCCGGAAGGATAAGCAGCAGATTAAACAGCTTGCGGTGGACGGCGCCGTGCTGCTTAAGACTCTGGCCGACGAGACGGAAGGGGATTTCTCCTTCGAGTACAGCCCGGAGAGCTTCCACGGGACAGAGGTGGAGTACGCCCTTGAGGTCTGCAACGCGGTGCTGGACGTGTGGAAACCAAAAGGGGAGAAAAAGGTGATCATCAACCTTCCGGCGACGGTTGAGACGGCCATGCCCCATGTGTTTGCGACCCAGATCGAGTATATGAGCAAGAATCTTAAGTACCGGGACAACGTGGTTTTGAGCCTTCATCCCCACAACGACAGGGGCTGCGGCGTCTGCGACGCGGAGCTTGGAATTCTGGCGGGGGCGGACCGCATTGAGGGGACGCTCTTCGGCAACGGGGAGCGCACCGGCAACGTGGACATTGTGACGCTTGCGATGAACATGTTCGCCTACGGCGTGGATTCGGGGCTTGATTTTTCCGACATGCCGCGCATCCGCGAGACTTACGAGCGGCTGACCCGCATGCAGGTGGGGGAGAGGTCGCCCTATGCGGGAGATCTGGTGTTCTCCGCATTTTCCGGCTCCCACCAGGACGCCATCGCAAAGGGGATGGCATGGCGGGAGGAGAAGGACCTTGCAAAGTGGACGGTTCCGTATCTGCCGATCGACCCGCTGGATGTGGGCCGCCGTTACGACGCCGACGTGATCCGCATCAACAGCCAGTCCGGCAAGGGCGGCATCAGCTACATTTTAAAGCAGAACTTCTCGATCTCCATGCCGGAGAAAATGCGGGAGGAGGTCGGCTACGCGGTGAAGCAGGTGTCCGACGAGGAGCACAGAGAGCTGTCGCCGCAGTGGGTGTATGAGATTTTCGAAGAAAATTATGTGAACCCGATGCCGTACTTTACCATTTCGGAGTGCCATTTTAAGCAGAACGACGGTATTATGGCGGAGACAACCATCGACTTCGGCGGAAAGCGCACGGTGGTGGACGCAAACGGCAACGGCCGCCTGGACGCGGTGAGCAACACGATCAAGCAGTTTTTTGACGTGAGCTACGAGCTGTCGGTGTACGAGGAGCACGCCCTTTCCCAGGGATCGTCCTCGAAGGCCATCGCCTATGTGGGCATCACCTGCGACGGGAAAAATTACTGGGGCGTCGGACTGGACGAGGACATTATTACAGCCAGTATAAGCGCGCTGGTTGTGGCGGTCAACAAGCTGCCGCAGATTGCGGGAAGCGAGGGCAGCACCGACGAGCGGCTGACGGCCATGCTCAACTTTATCCAGAACAACTATCAGGATGTGACGCTTGAGGCGATGGCGGAGCAGTTCCACCTGTCGGAGCCGTACATATCCAGATTTATCAAGGATAAGTCGGGCAAAACATTTGGGGATCATGTGACAAATATCCGCATGAAACGGGCAAAAACGCTGCTGAAAAACGGCAATATGACCGTGGAAAACATATCCTACGCGGTGGGGTATCAGAATGTGGAGCATTTCAACCGTACGTTTCGGAAGGTGTTTGACATGACGCCGATCCAGTATCGGAACAAAAGCCGCGGCAATGTGCCGCGGGGATGACGGAATGACAGAAGGGGCTGTCGGTAAATGACGAAAAAGAGTCGTTTACCGACAGCCCCAATCGCTTAAACGAGCTGTTTCTGCTGATTGCGAATATTTTACGAAGGCAGGTTCTGCGCGATATGCCTTGCCACGTAGACGCCGCTGGCCGAGGCGTGGGACAGGGAGTGGGTCACGCCGCTGCCGTCCCCGATGATGTAGAGGCCCGGGTATCTGCACTGCAGATTTTCGTCCAGCTCCACCTCCATGTTGTAGAACTTGACTTCCACGCCGTAGAGCAGCGTGTCGTCGTTTGCGGTGCCGGGTGCGATCTTGTCCAGGGCGTAGATCATCTCGATGATGCCGTCCAGAATGCGCTTCGGCAGCACAAGGCTCAGATCGCCGGGGGTCGCTGCCAAAGTCGGCGTCACAAGCCCCTCCTCGATGCGCTTGGCGTTGCTTCTTCTGCCCCGCACCAGATCGCCGAACCGCTGGACGATGACACCGCCTCCCAGCATGTTGGACAGTCTTGCGATGCTCTCGCCGTAGCCGTTGCTGTCCTTGAACGGCTCGGAGAAATGCTTGGCCACAAGCAGCGCAAAGTTGGTGTTCTCCGTGCGCAGGTCCGCGCTCTCATAGCTGTGCCCGTTGACCGTCACGATGCCGTTGGTATTCTCGTTCACGACGATGCCGTAAGGGTTCATGCAGAAGGTGCGCACATTGTCCTCGAACTTTTCGGTGCGGTAGACAATTTTGCTCTCGTAGAGTTCGTCCGTCAGGTGGGAGAAGATGACCGCCGGAAGCTCCACCCGCACGCCGATGTCCACACGGTTGGATTTCGTCGGAATCGAGAGCTGGTCGCACACCCGCTCCATCCACTTGCTGCCGCTGCGGCCCACGGAGATAATGCAGCGTCTGCAGTCGAAGGTGCGGTCCTTGCAGTGGATGCGGTAGCCTTCTTCCAGCACCTCGATCTGTTCCACGGGCGTGTCGAAGAAAAAGTCCATTTTCCCCGAAAGCTCCTGATAGAGATTTTCCAGCACCACGTAGTTGATGTCCGTGCCCAGATGGCGCACGGAGGCGTCCAGAAGCTTCAGCTTGTTCTGCAGGCATATTTTCTTTAAGCCGGTTCCGGCGGTGGAGTACATCCTGGTTCCCTCGCCGCCGTGGGAGACGTTGATGTCGTCCACGTACTCCATCAGCTCAAAGGCCTTCTTTCTTCCGATGTACTCATAGAGCGTGCCGCCGAAATCGTTTGTGATGTTGTACTTGCCGTCGGAGAATGCGCCGGCTCCTCCGAAACCGTTCATGATGGCGCAGCTCTTACAGCCGATGCAGCTTTTTACCCGTTCCCCGTCGATGGGGCAGTGTCTCTTTTCGAGAGAATGGCCGCAGTCGAAGGCGGCGATTTTCAGGCTGCTGTTTTGCCGGAGCAGCTCGAAGGCGGAAAAAATCCCCCCTGGCCCGGCCCCGATAATGATAATGTCATACATAGTTGTTACCTCCCCGTTGTTTACGATTCATACGGATTGACGTGTACCATGACGTGTTTGACCTTGCCGAACATGGATTCCAGGTTGTCGTGCACCCGCTCGGCGATGGCGTGGGCCTGGCGCAGCGTCAGCTCCCCGTCCACGGCGATCTCCACGTCCACATAGATTCTTGTGCCGAACACCCGGGTGCGCAGGCTGTCCACGTCGATGACGCCCTCCTCCTTTTTGATAAAATCCCGCAGGATCTGTTCCTCGGCCCGATCCCAGGAGTGATCCACCATTTTGTCCACGGCGTCCTTAAAAATATCGTAGGCGGCCTTTACGATAAACACGCAGATCACAAGGCTCGCCAGGGCGTCCGCCGCCGGAAAGCCAAGCCTTGCGCCGCCGATGCCGATGAGCGCGCCGACGGAGGAGAGGGCGTCCGAGCGGTGGTGCCAGGCGTCCGCCATCAGCGCGGCGGAGTCGATATGGGCCGCGCTGTTTCTTGTGTACCAGAACATGCCCTCCTTGACGACGATGGACACGGCGGCCGCAATAAGCGCCAGCATGCCCGGAGCCTTCAGGCTCTCGAAGCTGCCGCTCAAAACGGTGACGACGGCCGAGCCTCCGATGGAGAGTCCCGTGACAAAAAGTATGGTCGCAAGAATGATCGCCGCCACGCACTCCAGCCGCTCGTGGCCGTAAGGGTGCTCTTCGTCGGCCTCCTTTGCGGCGACGCGGATGCCAATCATCACGACGACGGTGGAAAACACGTCGGATGCGGAGTGTACGGCGTCCGATACCATGGCGCCGGAGTGGGCGATCACACCGGCCACAAGCTTAAAAACGGATAAAAGCAGATTGACAACGATGCTCACGACGGAGACACGGTTGGCAGTCTGCCTGAAATTTTCTTCCATAAGTAAACCCTTTCTTTTTACGAAATTTCCGATCCATACCGATTCGGCTATGCATGGAAGCACTACAGACTATTATATGGTATGTTTCCCGGAAAGTCTATAAAAAAAAGCCTGTTGGCAACTAATCTGTGTCATCGCTGGCAGATTATGGCAAGCCTGATTGCGGCAAGTGCGTGAATGTCTGTTTTCTGCGGTTGTAATTTTGCGGCAGTTCAGTATAATAAAAAGAGAGACCGGACGGGAGAGAGCTCTGCGCTGCGGAGACAGTCACAGGTTCGGCGTATGATTTGTATCAGAAGAATTTTTGCGGATTGCTATGGAGGGAAGCGATGGGGATTACGGTGTGGACAAAGGACGGCAGAAAGGAGTATGCGGCCGCGGCGGACAAAACGCTGCTTGCGCTTCTTTGGGAGAACCGGCAGGGGCAGGTGCACGCACCCTGCGGCGGAAAGGGTCTGTGTAAAAAATGCACGGTCATGCGGGCGGCGGCTGACGGAACGAAGGAGCCGGTGCTGGCCTGCCAGGTTTATCCGAAGGACGGGGAGGAATATTTTCTGCCGAAGGAGGAGGAGCTTTCGGTGAAGACGGAAGGGCAATCGGTGCAGCTTTGCCCGGACGCCGGGCTGACGGGGTACGGCGTGGCCTGCGACATCGGTACGACCACGGTTGTCTGCCATCTGATCCGGCTTTCGGACGCAGCCTGTGCCGCAACGGTGGGGGAGGGCAACGCCCAGGGCACTTACGGGGCCGATGTGATTTCCCGGATTCAGGCGGCGGCCGAGGGGCATCTTCCCGCGCTTACGGAGACGGTGCAGGGGCAGCTCGCCCGGCTGACAGGGAAATTATGCGAAAAAGCCGGCGTGGACCGCAGCGAAGTCCGGCGCATGGCCATTGCGGCCAACACTACCATGTGCCATCTTCTGGCGGGACTTGACCCGCAGGGACTGGGCGTTTCGCCATTTACGCCGGTGTCCCGGTTCGGAGACTGCTATGAGGCGGCGCAGCTGAATCTGGGCTTTGACGGGGAGGTATATGTGCTTCCGGCGGTTTCCGGCTATGTGGGCGGCGATATTACAGGGGACGTTCTGGCGGCGGGGCTGGACGAGACGAACGAGGTGACGCTGCTCATCGACGTGGGGACAAACGGCGAGATGGCGCTTGGGTGCGGGAACCGTCTCGTCTGCTGTTCGACGGCGGCAGGTCCGGCCTTTGAGGGAGCGCAGATCGACTGCGGCATGACGGCGGCGCCGGGGGCGGTCTCTGCGGTGGAATGGAGAGACGGCCGGGTGGTGTGCCAGGTGATCGGGGGCGGCGAGGCCTCCGGCATCTGCGGGTCGGGGCTGATCGACGCGGTTGCGATGCTTTTAGATCTGGGCGCTGTGGATGAAACGGGCCGGATGCTGGAGGTGGGGGAGGACGATATCCCGGCCGCCTGTCTGCCCTATCTGTCGCTGGACGAGGAGGAAAGCCCGATTTTTCAGCTGACGGAGCGTGTATTTATCTCCCAGTCCGACGTGCGCAAGCTGCAGCTTGGAAAGGGGGCCATCGCCGCCGGGACTAAGGTTTTGCTTGACACTTACGGCATCGGGGCCGGCCAGGTGAAGCGGCTCTTGCTGGCGGGGGGCTTCGGCAGCTTTATCCGGGTGTCCAGCGCCGCAAGGATCGGGCTGATTCCGGCGGAGCTTTCGGCTTCTGCATCCGTCGTCGGCAATGCGGCTGCTGCGGGCGCGGCGGCTGCGCTTGTATCCGGCGCAGCCAGAGAGCGGCTGCGCCGGATTCAGGGGAATATGGACTATTATGAGCTGTCCGGCCTCGGGGCGTTTAACGACGCGTATATGGAAGCGATGATGTTTGATGCATGAAATGTTCTGATACAGGATTTTTACGGAGAAGAGGAGGAGCGCTGCATGACGGTACAGGAGGCGATTGCGCTTGCCGGGGAGCTGGGATTTACCCACGCCCACGAGCTGAATACCGGGAAGCTGGAATTTTTACAGGAAGTGCGGAAAATGTGTGAGGAGAACCGCTGCGGCAAATACGGCAGGTCCTGGTCCTGCCCGCCGGGCTGCGGGACGCTGGAGGAGCTGGAGAAAAAAGCGGGGAAATATGCGAGGGGAATTATTGTGCAGTCCACCGGGCAGATGGAGGACGACTTTGACGTGGAGACGATGCAGGAGACCGAGCGGCTGCAGAAGGAGCGGTTTTTCGCCTTCGCGGAGCGGATGCGGGAGAGGGAGCCGGACTGCTTTCCGATGGCGGCCGGAAGCTGCACCCTGTGCGAAAGCTGCGCGTATCCGAATCCGTGCCGGTTTCCCGAAAAGCAGATGCCGTCCATGGAGGCCTGCGGACTTTTTGTGTCAAAAATCTGTGAGGATTCCGGCGCGGGATACTATTACGGGCCGCAGACAATCACGTTTACCTGCTGCGTACTCTGGTAGAGATGGAGCTGGTAAGCCTTACGCCTGACGGCTGTCCGTGTCCGGATAAACAGGCTCTGGGGAGGGTCACTTTCTACCGCAGAGGAAATAATCCTTTCTCCTTCATATAAGCGACGGATGCCATCAGATCCTCGTACGTGCGGACCTCGATCAGCACTGACGGCCGTTTTTCCTCCGGAAGGGAGTCGATAAAGCTGCGGTATGCTTCCCAGGGGAGGCTGCCGCTTCCGACCGGACGGTGGGGGTCCTCGAGGCCGTCGTTGTCGTTGATGTGCATGTGGCCGGTGAAGGGTGCAAGCGCCTGGCACCAGATGTGGGGAGAGGTGCCAGATATGCAGGCGTGGGCGAAGTCGAAGCAGACGCGAAAGCGCGGCTCGTCCGTCATGCGGGCGGCCAGAAGCGCCAGCAGCTCCGGTTCCTCGTCAAACATATTTTCCATATACACAGACAGCCCTGGATACGCAGAAAGGAGCCTGCGCCAGTAGGTCTCGTTTCGGTCGAGCCACTCTCTGCGGTAGCTTTTCAGGCGGAAGTTCGGTATGTGGTTCGTGTGGAAGATCACCGCCTTCACGCCGAGAGAGGACGCGATGTCCATGCTCTGGTGAATGCGCAGATCGGTGGCCGCAAATATGCGGGAGTCCGAGGAATTGACGCACATGTCGAGAAATGCGCCGTGGAGGGTATCCTCGCTGCGGTCTCTGGGCTGCGCCCGGTACAGGTCGGTAAGATCCTGAATCCGGTCCGGGCTGTCCAGCACGTCAGGGAGAAAGAAATCGTTGTACTCAAACCCGGCGTCATACTCCCCGGCAAAGCTTACAAAATCCGCAATTCTGTCCGGACAGGGAATGCAGTAAAGTTTCTTCATGTTATGAAATCCTCCTCTGATTGTATCTGCAGTTTATGTGTTCTGCCGGCGGCAGGCGTGCTCACCGATGAGCTCTTCGGCCTGCTCCTTTCTGTTTCTCCAAAAAGCTCCCCGACCCGCTCCATCTGTTCACCGATGAGCTCTTCGGCCTGCTCCTTCTGCTTCTCCAGTAGCTCTCCGACCCGCTCCCGGTTTTCCTCGAGAAAGTCCTCCATTCGGTCCTTTTGCTCCATCAGGCTTTCCAGAAGCTCTTTGCGGTCAAAAGGCGCCTGCTTCGGCCGGTCAATTTTTGAAACCTCGTAGGTTTTGACGGTGCGGGCCTTTCCCTTTAAGGTAAGCTCTCCGACGCAGTTCAATTTTGCTCTTTCCCGCAGGGCGGCGGCCACCGGCTCGCTGACAAGAATCTGTCCCGGCGCTGCGCTGGACTCCAGCCGGGAGGCGGTGTTGACCGCATCTCCGATTGCTGTGTAGTCCATGCGGCTGTAGCATCCGATGTTTCCGACAATGGCAACGCCTGCGTTAATTCCGATTCCAATATTTAAATGCTGATGAAATTTCTTCTCGTAAACCCCTTTTACAGCCTGAAATCCTTCAATGATTTCGTCCGCGGCGCAGACCGCGTAAAAGCGGTAGTCCGCAAGAGGTCTGGGAGCGTTGAAAATTGCCATGGCCGCGTCCCCGATAAATTTATCCAGTGTCCCGCCCCAGCGATTTACAGCGTTTGCAACAATAGTAAAATATGCATTTAATATTTCTACCACCTGCTCCGGCTGCAGGCGCTCCGACAGCGTCGTAAAGCCGCGCACATCCACGAAGAGAATGGCGATCTCCTTTCGCGCCGAGAGAGCCGCAAGGTTGGTGGGGTCCGTCTCATTAATGTGATCCACGACGGAGGAATCCATGTAGAGCTTTAAGGTTTTCTCCATCCGGCGGCGTTCAAGGGTGGACAAAAGCAGGTGCTGCAGCAGCATCACAACGAGGGCGGCGGCGGAGCCGAGAAGCGGTACAAGCAAAAGGACGCGCTGTCCGTTTAAGTTGGCGGTGATGGCCGCGGAGTAGCATGCGGACACAAAAATGCTGTAGGCGATCAGAATAAACCAGATTTTCCGGTTGGCCACGATCAGGTAGAAGGACGCAATGAGAAACGCGGACAGCGCCGCCTGCGCCTCCGGCGGAAGCTCCTCTACAGTGCGCTGCTTTAACAGCGACTGGATCATGGAGGCCTGCAGCAGAATGTCCTGGGATTCCCGGCGCAGGGTGACATTGTCCACAAGCTTCGGCCCGGGCAGCTCCTGATACATGCCGACGATTACAATGTGGTCCCGGATCAGCTCCGGCGGGGAGCTGCCGGATAAGAGGTCGCACACCGAAATCCTCTGGTAGCTGCCTGTGTCCCAGATTACGTTGAAGCCGAACAGATCCTCGCTGTCGGTCCGGGGAAAACGGCAGGAAAGCCCAAGGGCCTCCTGATTGCGCCGGTATACCGCGGCCGCAAAGCTGTCGTAGTCTTTCCCGCCCACCGGAAGGGAGAGGGCGGCCTTTCTTATACTGCCGTCCGCAGACTGTTTCGTTGCGTTAGCGACGGCGGGCGTTACGGTGTCCAGCAGTGTCCGGGAGGGCAGAGAAAGATCGCTCGCCTGCAGGCTGCTCCAGTCCGCGGAGCCGTCCGCCGCCCCGGGCCGGAAAAACGCGCCGTCGGAATCGTCGTCCGCCGCCTCGCTGTCCCCCCAGGCGACGCTGGCGAAGGCAATCACATTGCCGGCGTCGGCACAGGCATCGGCCAGCAGCGCGTCGTCTGCGCCGGGCTTCGACAGATCCACATCCAGGCCGATGACGGAGGCGCCGTCTTCGGACACGGTGCGCACCACATCCGAGAGAATGCTGCGGGACCAGGCGCTTTAATGGCCGTATACCGCCTCGCTGGCATCGTCGATGGTGACGAGCGTAATGCGGGAGTCGGCCTGATCGAAGGAATTGTACTGATAAATAATGTTGGTCACGGCGTTGTCCACATGTGCCAGACGTTTCGAGCAGGTCAGATACGCCGTGCAGATGCCAAGGCACAGGGAGATGATGCATGTGATGACGGGGATCAGGCGATTGCGTGGCATGGCGGCACCTCCCCGGGCTTAAGCGCAGACTCTCTGCAGAAATTCCTGATTCAGTCTGTCGAGAGAAGAGCTTAAATACCGGAGCAGCATCCACACATAGTCCGGTTCCGTCACGGCGATTTTCTCGAAGGAGGAAAGATCAAGCTTTTGGATGATCCCGTAAATCCGGTCTTTCCGGTAACGGAAGGCGAAGGGCCGGTCCGTCCTTTCGATGCGCTCCAGCATGGCGTCCAGACGCCCCTTCAGGTTGGTCAGAAGCCGGAAGGCGAGGGAGGTGGCAGTCTTAAGCAGCAAAAAGAAATCCTCCTCCGACACTTCCAGCACGAGCACGTCCTCGGTTCTTGCCATGACGGTGGCCGATCTGGGCTTTCCCTCCAGCAGTGACATTTCGCCGAAAAAGCTCCCCTCCTCCAGCTGGTCGACGCCCTGCGGATTGTCGGAAAAGGAGCCGATGACAACCGTGACCATCCCCGCAGCAGCACGAACATGGACTGCCCCTCCTCCCCCTCGCGGCAGATTGCCTGTCCGAGGCGGTAGGAGACCATATTGCCGCATCCCTTTAACAGCTTCACATCCATAGCATAACCCTTCCTTTGTTAAACTCAGATTTGATTTTTAAGATTTCTGTGTGCAGTGGACAGCATCAGCTTGATCCGGTTAAGCTGATTCACTTCCGAAGCGCCCGGATCGTAGTCGATGGCGATAATGTTTGCGCCCGGGTATTCATTTCGGATTTCCTTGATGACACCCTTGCCCACAATGTGGTTCGGCAGACAGGCAAAGGGCTGTGCGCACACGATGTTGCCCGCTCCCTGATGGATCAGCTCAAGCATCTCTCCGGTGAGAAACCAGCCTTCTCCGGTCTGATTTCCGCAGGAGACAATATGCTCGGCATCCTTTGCCAGATCCTGTATGTAGGCGGTCGGCGTAAAGTGGCGGCTCTTTACAAGCTCCTTTCTGGCGGCGCCGCGGAGCCACTCGAAAAACCGGATCAGCATATTGTTCCGGCGTCTCGACTTCTCGGTGGCCCCCAGATGATCCGCCTTGAAGTTCTGGTTGTAGCAGCAGTAGAGCAGAAAGTCCGTCAGGTCCGGCACCACGGCCTCCGCGCCCTCGGCCTCCAGCAGATCCACAATGTGGTTGTTGGCGGCGGGCAGAAACTTGACGAGAATCTCCCCGACCACGCCCACCCGCGGCTTCACCTCGTCGGTGATGGGCAGATTGTCGAAATCCCGGATGATCAGGCGGCACATTCTTTTGAACTTCCCGTGAGAGAGTATGCGGGCGCTTCCGAGAAATTCTATCACCCGCTTTTTCCATTTCTCGTGCAGCGCGTTGGCGGAGCCCGGCACGGCCTCGTACGGGCGCATGCGGTAGAGACAGCGCATGAAAATATCTCCGAATATAAGCGCATAGAGCCCGTGCTGAATCAGGGAAGGAGTCAGCTTAAAGCCCGGGTTTTTCTCCAGTCCCACCATGCTGATGGATATGACCGGAATGTCCGGATAGCCCGCCTTGATTAATGCCCGGCGTATAAAGCCGATATAGTTGGTGGCACGGCAGCCGCCCCCGGTCTGGGAGACGATGACGGCTGTTTTTTTCAGGTCGAAATTGCCGGACATGACGGCGCTCATAATCTGTCCGATAATAATCAGGGACGGATAGCAGGCGTCGTTGTTCACGTACTTGAGGCCGATGTCCACGCACTCCCTGGCGGGCACGTCCGGTATAACCAGATTGTAGCCCGCGGCCCGAAACGCCGGGAGCAGCAGGTCAAAATGGATCGGCGACATCTGCGGACAGATGATGGAGTAGTCCCTTCGCATCTCCTCCGTAAAGACAACCCGCTGGTAGGCGGACGGCCGTACTCTGCGGTCCGTCCCGGTCTTTTCCTTCACGCGGATTGCGGCCAGAAGCGAGCGGATGCGGATGCGCCCCGCCCCCAGATTGTTCACCTCGTCGATCTTTAAGCAGGTGTAGATCTTGTCCGAGCCGGTCAGTATGTCGCTCACGCAGTCCGTCGTCACCGCGTCCAGACCGCAGCCGAAGGAGTTGAGCTGAATCAGATCCAGATCGTTCCTTGTCTTAACGAAGCTGGCGGCGGCATAGAGCCTGCTGTGGTACATCCACTGATCCATAACGATCAGCGGCCGCTCCGTATTGCCCAGATGGGAGACGGAATCCTCGGTCAGTACGCAAAGGCCGTAGGACCCGATCAGCTCCGGAATGCCGTGGTTGATCTCCGGGTCCACATGGTAGGGCCGTCCCGCCAGCACAATGCCCCTGCAGTGGTTCTCCTCCATGTATTTAAGAACCTCGTTCCCCTTCTCCTGCATCTCGAGCCGCACAACCTCCATCTCCTTCCAGCCCTCGGAGACCGCGTCCCTCACCTCACTTTCCGGAATGTTAAATTCTGATTTAAAACATTCTACAAGCTGCTGCGACAAAACCTCCTCGTCGGTGAAGGCCATAAAGGGATTTAAGAACCGCACCTGTCCGCTTGTGATCTCGTCCACGTTGTTTTTGATGTTCTCCGAGTAGGAGGTGACAATCGGGCAGTTGTAGTGGTTGTTTGCGTCCGGAAATTCGTTGCGCTCGTAGGGAATCGCCGGGTAGAAAATAAAGTCCACATTGTGGTGGATCAGCCATGCGATATGCCCGTGGGCCAGCTTTGCCGGATAGCACTCGGACTCGCTCGGAATCGAGTCGATGCCAAGCTCGTAAATCTTTCGGGTGGACTGGGGTGAGAGCACCACGCGGAAATTCAGCCGGGCGAAAAAGGTTGCCCAGAACGGGTAGTTTTCGTACATGTTTAACACCCTTGGAATACCCACGGTGCCCCTCTTTGCCTCCGCCACAGGCAGCGGCTCGTAGTCGAACAGCCGCCGGTTCTTAAAGGCGAACAGGTTCGGGAGCTCCTCTTTATTTTTCTCTCTGCCAAGCCCCTTCTCGCAGCGGTTTCCGGTGATGTACTGCCGGTTGTCCGAGAAGCGGTTGATCGTCAGAAGGCAGTGGTTCGTGCAGCCCTTGCAGCGGGAGAGCTTCGTCGTGTAGGTCAGTCCGTCGATGGCCCCGATGCTCAGCATGCCGGTTTGGCTGCCCGGCTCGTGGCGCTCTCTTGCAATCAGCGCGGCGCCGAAAGCCCCCATGATTCCCGCGATGTCCGGGCGGGTGGCGTGAACCCCGGCGATTTTCTCGAAGCTGCGCAGCACCGCATCGTTGTAGAAGGTTCCGCCCTGCACCACGATGTTTTTGCCCAGATCCGACGCGTCGGAGAGCTTGATTACCTTAAAGAGCGCGTTCTTGATGACCGAGTAGGCGAGCCCTGCGGATATGTCCGCAACAGACGCCCCCTCCTTCTGGGCCTGCTTCACCTTCGAGTTCATAAAAACGGTGCAGCGGGTGCCGAGATCAATGGGATTTTGGGCAAAGAGCGCCTCCTTCGCGAAATCCTCCACCGAGAAATTCAGAGATTTCGCGAAGGTTTCGATAAAGGAGCCGCAGCCGGAGGAGCAGGCCTCGTTTAAGAGCACCGAGTCCACGGTTTTGTTCTTGATTTTTATGCACTTCATGTCCTGGCCGCCGATGTCCAGGATGCAGTCCACCTCCGGGTCGAAGAAGGCGGCGGCGTAGTAGTGGGCCACGGTCTCCACCTCCCCTTCGTCCAGCTGCAGCGCGGCCTTAAAGAGCGCCTCCCCGTAGCCGGTGGAGCAGGAGTGGACAATGCGGGCCCCCTTCGGAAGCTTTTCGTAGATCTCCCGGATGGAGGCGATGGCCGTATCCAGCGGGCTGCCGTTGTTGCTGCTGTAGAAGGAGTAGAGGAGATCTCCGTTTTCTCCCACAAGCGCCACCTTTGTGGTGGTTGAGCCTGCGTCGATGCCAAGGTAGCAGTCGCCCCGGTAGTCGGCGAGGGACGCCGTGCGGGCTTTGTTTCCCCCGTGGCGGGCGGCAAATTCTTCGTAATCGGCCTCATCGGCAAACAGCGGCTCCATCCGGGCTACCTCAAACTCCATCTGAATGTCGGAGGCCAGTCTGTCCCGGAGGGCGGAAAGTGTGGTTTCGGAATCGGCTGTGCTGTTTAAGGCGGAGCCGATGGCCGCGAACAGATGGGAGTTCTCCGGCGTGATGGCGTGGGCGTCGTCCAGCGCCAGTGTGCGGATAAAGGCCGCCTTCAATTCGGAAAGAAAGTGAAGCGGACCGCCCAGGAATGCCACATGTCCCCGGATGGGCTTGCCGCACGCCAGGCCGCTTATGGTCTGGTTCACCACGGCCTGAAAAATCGAGGCGGACAGATCCTCCCTCGTGGCCCCCTCGTTGATCAGGGGCTGTATGTCGGTTTTGGCGAACACGCCGCAGCGGGCGGCGATCGGATAGATGGCCCGGTAATTTTTTGCGTACTCGTTTAAGCCGGATGCGTCGGTCTGAATCAGAGCCGCCATCTGGTCGATAAAGGAGCCGGTGCCGCCTGCGCATATGCCGTTCATGCGCTGCTCCACGTTGCCGCCCTCAAAGTATATGATTTTGGCGTCCTCGCCCCCGAGCTCGATGGCCACGTCCGTCTGAGGCGAAAAGTGCTGCAGCGCGGTGGAGACGGAGATGACCTCCTGCACGAAGGGAACCGAGAGGTGTTTCGCCAGCGTAAGCCCTCCCGAGCCGGTAATGACAGGCAGGATCGCGCAGTCTCCAAGCTGCCGGTGTGCCTTCCGGATCAGGGAAGACAGCGTCTCCCGGATGTTGGCGTAATGCCGTTCGTAGTCAGAGAAGAGCAGACGGTCCGTCTCGTCAAGAACCGCCACTTTGACCGTGGTGGAACCGATATCAATGCCAAGTTTGTTTAATTGCCTGTTCTCCATAAATAAAATGACCTCCATTGCGGTTAAAAAGCCTGCATGTAAAAAATGTATGCGGCTCACAAAACTATCATGCGTACTGATTTCCTGCGGAAACCTACAACATTATACGACAGAACCAGACAAAAAACAATGTTGCAATCTGTAAAGAAACTATAAAAAATACCGGAAATTATTAGAAAAACAGGAAAGAATCCCGTGTCTGTTGACAAGAGACACCGGAAAAACGTATAATGGTCACTGACTACCAATTTCTTCAGGGGGTGCATATATGAACTGGATGAACAAACTGGAGCGAAAGCTCGGTCGCTATGCGGTTCCGAATCTGAGCCGCTATTTTGTAGCCGCCATTGTGGTGGGATTTCTGATGGAGCTGATGTCGCCGCAGATGCTCGATTTTTTGGCCTTTGACGCAGCGTCGATACTGCACGGGCAGATCTGGCGGCTTGTCACCTGGGTGTTTATGCCGGTGACGAGCATGGACTTTTTCGGGCTGCTGTTTCTCTTCTGCGTGCTGATGTGGGGGAGCTCTCTGGAGTCGTTTCTCGGGACGTTTCGCATGAACGTGTTTTTGGTGCAGGGCATTCTTTTAAGCGACATCGGGGGAATTCTGTTTTACGTGATAACGAAGCTTACGTTGGGGCTGGGGATGCCGGTTCATCTGTCGACCTACTATATACTGATGTCCATGCTGCTGGCACTTGCCATGTGCATGCCGGAGGCGGAGGTGCGCATCTACTTCGTGCTTCCGGTCAGGATGAAATGGATGCTTGTATTTGAGCTTCTGTACCTTGCATACACGGTTTATTTCTATATAAAGATCGGTCTGCAGCAGTACGGCGGGATGCTGGGGCTTATGACCGGCTTTATGATGTGCGCGCAGATCGTCTTTGCGGTGGCGAATATGTTTCTCTTTTTCTGGTTTACCAGAACAAGACTGGGCAGGCAGCAGCGAAAGCGGCAGAAGGAATTCCGGGCCCAGTTTTCCCGGCCGAGGCCGGGCAGCGGCATCTCGCAGCACAAATGCGTCATCTGCGGAAGGACGGAGCTTACGAACCCGGAGCTTGGTTTCCGCTACTGCTCAAAGTGCAGCGGCAACCGGGAGTACTGTGAAGAGCATCTGTTTACCCACGAGCATGTATAAGATCCGGCGGGCGCCGGAACAGTATCAATATTGCGGAGGAAAATGTTATGGAAAATGTTATGGAAAATGTTATGGAAAATGCTGCCGAAACTGAGAAGGTATCAAAAAATTTTATCGAGCAGATCATCGAGAAGGATCTGGCGGAGGGCAGATGCGAGGCGGTGCGGACGCGCTTTCCTCCGGAGCCGAACGGGGGGCTGCACATCGGCCACGCCAAGGCGATTCTCCTGAATTACGGGCTTGCGAAAAAATACGGCGGTCAGTTCAACCTGCGGTTTGACGACACGAACCCGACGAAGGAGCGGACCGAGTACGTGGAGGCCATCAGGGCGGACGTGCAGTGGCTTGGGGCGGACTGGGGAGACAACCTTTTTTACGCCTCGGACTATTTCGAGCAGATGTACGAGGGGGCGGTGGAGCTGATCCGAAAGGGGAAGGCCTACGTCTCCGACCTTACGGCGGAGGAGATAAGGGAGTACCGGGGCACGCTGACGGAGCCGGGAAAGGAAGATCCGTATGCGTCCCGCAGCGTGGAGGAGAACTTAAAGCTCTTTGAGGAAATGCGGGACGGTAAGTACGAGGACGGCAGCAAGGTGCTGAGAGCCCGCATCGACATGGCCGCGGCCAACATCAACATGCGCGATCCCGTCATCTACCGGGTGGCCAGAATGACCCACCACAACACCGGCGACAAATGGTGCATTTACCCGATGTACGACTATGCCCACCCGATCGAGGACGCCATCGAGGGGATCACCCACTCCATCTGCACGCTGGAATTCGAGGATCACAGACCGCTCTACGACTGGGTCGTAAAGGAGCTGGGCTACAAGAGCTCGCCGGAGGGAATGCCAAAGCAGATCGAGTTTGCGAAGCTGTACCTGACCAACGTGGTGACCGGCAAGCGCTACATTAAAAGGCTCGTGGAGGACGGCACGGTGGACGGCTGGGACGATCCGCGTCTCGTCTCCATCGGGGCGCTGCGAAGAAGAGGCTACACGCCGGAGTCCATCCGCAATTTTGTGGAGCTGGCCGGAGTTTCCAAGAGCAATAGTACCTGTGAGATGCCGATGCTGGAGTACTGCATCCGGGAGGACTTAAAGCTCAAGCGCCCGCGGATGATGGCAGTTTTAGATCCGGTGAAGGTTGTGATCGATAACTATCCGCTGGGGCAGACGGAGGAGCTTTCGGTGGACAACAATCTGGAGAACAGAGAGCTTGGAAGCCGCACGGTGCCGTTCGGCAGAGAGCTCTACATCGAGCGGGAGGACTTTATGGAGGAGCCGCCGAGGAAATATTTCCGCATGTTCCCGGGCAACGAGGTGCGGCTGATGAACGCCTACTTTGTAAAGTGTGTCGGCTGTGAGAAGGATGAGGTCGGCAACGTCACGCTGATCCACTGCACCTATGATCCGGACAGCCGCGGCGGCAACAGCCCGGACGGGCGTAAGGTAAAGGGCACGATCCACTGGGTGAGCGCGGAACACGCAAAGCCTGTGACCGTCCGGCTCTACGAGAACCTGGTGAACGAGGAAGCCGGGGTGTACAACGAGGACGGAAGCCTCAACCTGAATCCCAACTCCCTCACCGTTCTCACAAAGAGCGTGGTGGAGCCGGCTCTTCTGGAGGCGAAGCCATACGAGAGCTTTCAGTTTGTGCGGCAGGGCTTTTTCTGCGCGGACGTGAAGGATTCAAGGCCGGGAGCGCCGGTGTTCAACCGTATTGTGTCACTGAAAAGTTCATTTAAATTATAATTCGTAAAAAAAGGGGGAAGTATGGGTTTATTATCAGGTTTGAAGAAGTCCGCTCCGGTGAAGGAGGAGACGAAGCGCCCGGAGGAGACAGGGAAGACGGAAAATAAGGAGAAGGAGCCGGAAAAGAAAGCGCCGGTTCACGAGGAGATCGAGTTCCTTTTCGCAAAAACCGTCCACTGTCCGGTCTGCGACTGCTCGTTTCGCTCCCGCACATTAAAGAGCGGCCGCGCAAGGCGTCTGGACCCGGACTTCGACCTGCGTCCGCGGTTTGCCTTTATCGACACAAACAAGTACGACGTCTCGTCGTGCCCGAAGTGCGGCTATACGGCGATCAACCGCTATTTCGAGAACCTTACCGGCGGGCAGATCAGGCTGCTTGAGCAGGAGGTGAAGAGCAATTTTAAGCCGGATTCGCCGGCGCAGGACGAGGCGCTTGCGGCCTACACCTACGAGGAGGCTTTTGAACGCTACCGGCGGGCGATGAACTGCACCAGGGTGAAGCGGGGAAGAGCCAGCGAGGCGGCCTACGAGTGCTTAAAGCTCTCCTGGCTGTACCGGGGAAAGCTGGAAGCCCTTGCGGCGGCCGGGGAAGATGAAAACGGAGAGACCGAGGAGCTCAGGAAGCAGGAGCAGGCGTACTACGAGCAGGCTTACGAGGGCTTTATAAAGGCTATCGCCTCCGAGAATTTCCCGATGTGCGGCATGGAGGAGAACACCCTGAACCTTCTTCTGGCCAGCATGGCGTACCGGCTGGAAAAGTACGATGTGGCCTCGAAGCTTGTGTCCTCTGTTCTGACTTCCCAGGTGGCGGCCCGCTCGGTGAAGGACCGGGCGATGGACTTAAAGGAGCTGATCGTGGAAAAGCTCCACAGGGTGCAGAGCAATGGCTAAGAAGTACTATGCGGTGAAAAAGGGCAGGCGTCCCGGCGTATACGGTACCTGGGACGCCTGCAAAAAGATGGTGGACGGATTTCCCGGAGCGCAGTACAAAAGCTTTCCGACGCTTGAGGAGGCGCAGGCCTTTGCGGGTGCGTCCCGGGAGGAAAAAAAGCCTGTGAGCGAAAGCTACGCCTTTGTGGACGGCTCCTTCAACGCATCCACGGGGGTGTACGGCTACGGCGGCTTTCTCGTGGCAAACGGCGAGCGGCATGTGCTGCAGGGGGCGGGAAAGGAGCCGGATATGGCGTCCATGCGAAACGTGGCCGGGGAGGTGCTCGGCAGCATGGCGGCCATGGAGAAGGCCGTCTCCCTTGGTCTTTCGGATCTGACGATCTGCTACGACTATATGGGAATCGAGATGTGGGCCACCGGCGCCTGGAAGCGCAACAGGAAGGGGACCATCGCCTACTATGACTATGTGCAGAGTATTAAGGACAGACTTAATCTGCAGTTTGTCAAGGTGAAGGGACACTCCGGCGTGGAGGGAAACGAGGAGGCGGACCGGCTGGCAAGACAGGCGGCGGGAGTTGACTGAAATGCAGATTGAATGCAGAGGGAAAATGCTGTGAGTTTATTTAATGTAGATTTAAAAAGAGTGGTGGATGACAGCTACGAGATTGAGATCGGCTACGAGCTGATCAACGGTCTGGTGGACGATCTGGGCACGGGGCTTTTGGGCGGCGCCAAAAAGATCGCCGTGATCACCGACAGCAACGTGCTTCCCCTCTACGCGAAGCCCATCGCCTCGAAGCTGGCCCAGGCGGGCTTTAAGGTTGAGATGTTCGTGTTTCCGGCGGGGGAGAAGAGCAAGACGAGAGAGACGAAGGCGCGCATCGAGGACGCGATGCTGGAGAAGGGATTCCGCAGAGACTGCGGGATTATCGCCGTGGGCGGCGGCGTCGTGACGGACCTTGCGGGATTTGTGGCGGGGACCTACGCCAGAGGCGTGCCCTTTGTCAATTTTGCCACAACGCTTCTGGCGGCGGCGGACGCGTCCGTGGGCGGAAAGACGGCGGTGGACACGCCGGTTGCAACCAACCTGATCGGCATGTTCAACCAGCCGAGGAAGGTGTACATTGATATTGCGGCCTGGAAGACGCTGCCGCTGCGGCAGGTGCGCAGCGGAATGGCGGAGACAGTCAAGCACGCCTGCCTGGCAAACGCCGACATGTTTTCGTTTATCGAGGAGAATCTGGAGGATATATTGAGCTTCCGGCGGTTTGCCTGCGAGTACATCGCGGAGAATAACTGCAGGATCAAATACCAGGTGGTGATGAAGGACGAGCGTGAGAGCGGGCTGCGGGAGATTTTAAATCTCGGGCACACCGTGGGCCGGGCCATCGAGACGGTCAGCGACTACCGCCTGCTCCATGGGGAGGCGCTGGCTGTGGGCATGGCTGCACAGGCCCTTTTGTCCGCGCGGCTCGGCTACATGTCGGAGGAGGAGGCGGAGCGGGTCATCTCCCTCTACCAAAGACTTGGGCTTTCCACGAACGTTCCGGATTACATTGACAGAGAGCAGCTTGTGAGAAAGCTCTACACCGACAAGAAAGTGCGGGAGGGCCGTCTGCGCTTCGTGCTCCAGAAGGGCATCGGAGACGTGGTGGAGTTTGCGCCGGGCGTGTACGCAAAGCCCGTCGAGGAGGAGCTGGCGCGGGAGATTATTATGGAGCTTTAAGGATGGCGAGAGGCCGGCGGTACTCGTTTGGCAGTACCCGGCCGCTTTTTATGCTGCTTATGCTCCGGTAGAGGTCGGCGGCCGCGATGTCTTTATTAAGAGCGCTGCGGGCCGCACTGTCCTTTGCCAGCACCCGGGAGGCGTCCGCAACCTTTGTGATCAGAGGTGCGGAGGCCTTTTTTCGTATGGCGGACAGCAGGGGAGCGGCCGTTTTGCGAAAACCCAGCACCCGGAGATAGCGGATGTCCCGCGCGCAGTCCTCCTGCGTTATGCCGAGTAAAATGTGAAAGAGGGCGCGGCTTACCCGGGTGTGGGTCAGATCCTTCGTCTTTACAAGGTCCGCAAACTGCGTACAGGAGAGAAACTGCGGCAGGCAGTTTGCAATCCGGTGGGCCATGGCGTCCGACACGTCCGAAAACCGCGCAAGCCCTTTTGGCTCCTCGGCCAGCAGAGCGGCGCACAGCGGGGCGGAGAAGTCGTCGGGGTGAAGGAGAAGTCCGTCGGACCATGCGGCCTTAAGCGGCGCGGCGGAGGTGTCCGGCATGCAGCCGGACAGCCGCTGCCACAGGCCGCCGTCATCTGCCGGCCCGTCAAAAAGGGCGCGGCGGATGGCGGCGGCGGAGGCGAAGGGGGCGGTAAGCCTGGTGCTGTGGTAGCCGCTTCCCACCCGCTTCATGGCATGTCCTTCCAGCGTGTTCGGGCACGGATGACTCCGGTTCCAGACTGCGATGGCCTTCTCGTACTCCAGAGCCAGAATGTTGTTGGGGGAGGAGACGAAGGCGCGGATCTCGTCGGAGCCGATGTCCGGAAAAAAAGCGCACAGCGCTTCCTGTCTGGCAAACGGGTAGCTCTTTCCCTTTCGCAGCAGGTCCCTCACGGTGTCCGAAAAGGCGGTATCCGGAGCAAGGAGCGCTTCGGCCAGCCGGGCGGAAAGCCCGGGGTTTCGCTGCTCGCAGCCGTAGCATATGACAGACACAACACCGGTTTTTGCAAGCAGCCTGACGCCGGCCCCGGCGAAGTACTCCGCGGAGGAGACGGCTGCTGCTGCCGGTATTTCAAGCACCAGGTCGGCTCCGCCCGCCAGCGCCATCTGCGCCCGGGTGTGCTTGTCCGCCATGGCGGGCGCTCCCCGCTGCACGAAGTCGCCGCTCATGGCCGCCACAATAAAGTCCGCTCCCGTCTCTGCCTTCGCCCGGGCAAGCTGCCACCGGTGTCCGTTGTGAAATGGATTGTATTCTGCGATAATGCCCGCTGCTTTCATGTGTCCCTCCGCCTTCGGTGTTATTTGTGGTGCGCATTTTCAATAGAATAGCACGGATGGCTGTCCGCTGCAAATGATTTCTGCCGGATGATCCGATTCGGCAAAGTGACCGTTGAGGCGGTGTATCGATATTGTTTGCAAAAAAGCGTTTTTCCTCTTGTCTGGAAATTGAATTATGTTTATAATAGAGACAATGGTTTTCAAATAACTCTAAATTTTCAGAAATAAGGGGGAAACAATGAACGTATTAGTCATTAACTGCGGAAGCTCGTCGTTAAAGTATCAGCTGATTAACTCGGACTCGGAGGCGGTGCTTGCGAAGGGACTGTGCGAGCGGATCGGACTTGACGGCAGGCTGGTGTACCAGAAGATCGGAATGGACAAGGAGATCACCGAGTCTGCGATGCCGACCCACAAGGAAGCGATTCAGATGGTTTTGGATGCTCTTGTAAATCCGAAGAGCGGCGCCATTGAGAGTCTGTCGGAGATTGATGCGGTGGGACACCGGGTGGTGCACGGCGCGGAGAAGTTTGCGGCGTCCTTCGTTCTGACGGAGGAGGTGCTTGCGCAGGTTGAGGAGTGCAACGATCTTGCGCCGCTCCACAACCCGGCCAATCTGATCGGCATCCGGGCGTGCCAGGAGCTGATGCCGAACGTGCCGATGGTGGGCGTGTTTGACACCGCATTCCACCAGACCATGCCGCGCAAAGCATACCTGTACGGGCTTCCTTACGAGTACTACGAGAAGTACCAGGTGAGACGCTACGGCTTCCACGGGACAAGCCACAGCTTCGTGTCAAAGCGCTGCGCCGAGTTCTTAAATATGGATTTAAATAATTCCAAAATTATCGTGGCGCACCTGGGCAACGGAGCCTCCATCAGCGCCGTGCTAAACGGCTCCTGTGTGGATACATCCATGGGACTTACGCCGCTGGAGGGGCTTGTGATGGGAACGCGCTCCGGCGACATTGATCCGGCGATTATGGAGTACATTGCAAAGAAGGAGAATCTGGACATCGAGGGCATTATGAATGTGCTGAACAAGAAGTCCGGCGTGGAGGGCATCTCCGGCGTCTCCAGCGATTTCCGTGATCTGGAGGCGGCCTACAACGAGGGCAATGAGCGGGCAAAAGACGCGTGCGAGGTGTTTGCGTACCGGGTGGCAAAGTACATCGGAGCCTATGCGGCGGCGATGAACGGCGTGGACGCCATCGCCTTTACGGCGGGAATCGGGGAGAACACGTCCTTTATCCGCAGCATGATCCTTGCATATCTTGGATACCTGGGAATCGCCGTGGACGAGGAGGCGAACCAGGTGCGGGGCGAGGAGCGGGTGATCTCCACGCAGGACTCCGGCGTGAAGGTGTGCGTGATTCCGACCAACGAGGAGCTTGCAATCTGCCGCGAGACCGTCGCTCTTGTAAAATAAAAAGGCTGCGGTTCACACAGGCGCCGGGTTCCATAAGGCCCGGCGCGGGGGCAGCTCCTTTGGCTGTGCAGCGGTATACTCCGCATCAGTCAGCGCAGCGACCGGCGTGGGTGTGAAAAGTAACTGAAAAAGTTCTTGACAAAGCGGAAGCAGAAAGATATACTTGTCTAAGTGTGGGTAGGAGAATACTGTGAATATTGATCTTTCAATGATTGCAAAGTCCATAAACAGGGAGACGGAGTGTGAGGCAGACATTGTGATGACTTCTTTCCGCTCCAGGCTGGGCGATTTTCCTATTACAGGAAGGGAACCTGTCGTGTTTCATATCCGAAATCAGGAGAATGAAACGGTGCGCGTATCCGCGGAGGTGAACCTCGAGGCGGAGATAGCGTGCAGCCGGTGTCTGGAGCCGGTTCAGACGCCGTTGTGTTTTTCCGTTGACAGAGTGTTTCGCATCGGAAGCGACGGACTGTCGGAGGAGGACGGGGAGGAGACGGATTACCTGACCGGATACGAGCTGGATACAGAGAAGCTTCTGTACGCCGAGATTCTGGTGAACTGGCCTGTGAAGGTTCTCTGCAGGGATGACTGCAGGGGAATCTGCAGGGTCTGCGGGACGAACTTAAACGAGAGGGACTGCAGCTGTCAGAAGACAGAGCCTCATCCGGGAATGGCGGCAATCGCTGATATATTTCAAAAGTTTAAGGAGGTGTGAAGGAATGTCGATTTGTCCGAAGAATAAATCTTCCAAGGGGAGAAGAGATAAAAGAAGAGCAAACTGGAAAATGTCTGCTCCGACTCTTGTGAAGTGCAGCAAGTGCGGCGAGTTAATGATGCCTCACCGTGTCTGCAAGAACTGCGGTTCTTATAATAAGAAGGAAATCATTCCGCAGGAGTAGAGCGGGAACCGATCGTCAGGGGGTGTGAAGTCTTATGGAAGTCATGAGATTTCGCACCTTTTGTTTTTTTTCAATAAGACATTGATTTATACATGGAGATATAGTATATTCTCTAATAGATGCATAAGGAGGATAAAGCGATGCAGACAATTACAGTAGTGGCTCTGGATGCGATGGGCGGTGACAACGCGCCGGCCGAGATCGTAAAGGGCGCTGTGGATGCGGTTTCCTCCCGGGAGGATATCAAGGTATTGCTCGTGGGAAAGGAGGATGTCGTGAGAGGCGAGCTTTCGCGGCATTCGTACCCGAAAGAAAGAATCGGGATTGTGGACGCGCCGGAGGTTATCGAGATGGCGGAGCCGCCGGTTATGGCAATCCGGAAGAAAAAGCAGTCGTCTATGGTAGTTGGCATGAATCTGGTAAAGCAGAAGGAGGCGGACGCGTTTGTCACCGCGGGGAGCTCCGGAGCTGTGCTTGTGGGCGGACAGACCATCATCGGTCGAATCCGTGGGATTAAAAGACCGCCCCTTGCGCCGTTAATCCCGACTGCGTCGGGGGTATCGTTGCTGATCGACTGCGGGGCCAACGTGGACGCAAGACCGGAGCATCTGGTCCAGTTCGCCAGGATGGGCGCGATTTACATGGAAAAGGTTGTCGGAGTGAAAAATCCCCGTGTCGCCATCGTCAATATCGGCGCGGAGGAGGAGAAGGGGAACGCTTTGGTGAAGGAAACCTTTCCGCTGCTTCGGGCATGCACGGATATTCATTTTGTCGGAAGCATCGAGGCGCGGGAGATTCCAGGAGGGAGTGCGGATGTCATTGTGTGCGAGGCTTTCGTGGGCAATGTCATTTTAAAGCTGTATGAAGGGCTGAGCGCCACCCTGGTCTCTGCGATCAGACAGGGGCTGATGAGCACGGTCAGAAGCAAGGTGGGAGCGGCGCTTGCGCTGCCGGCCATGAAAAAGACGCTTAAGGCATTTGACGCCACGGAGTACGGCGGTGCGCCGCTGCTGGGACTCAACGGTCTGGCGGTCAAGACCCACGGCAGCTCCAAAGCAAAGGAGATCACCAACTCGATCTACCAGTGCGTAACCTTTCATGAGAATGATATAAACGGAATCATTCGTGAGAGAATTATCGGCGCGGGCGGAGAAGAACCGCAGACTGCGGACCTGTGACGGGACGCAGAAAAATAATATTGCATGCAACAAAAAGAGACGCAGAAAGGAAGGCAGTTATGGAATTTGAGAAGCTGAAGAAGATTATTGTGGAAGTGCTGAATGTGGATGAGAATGAGATCACGATGGATACGACGTTTATCGACGATCTCGGCGCGGACTCTCTGGATGTATTCCAGATTATTATGGGACTTGAGGAAGAGTTTGATATTGAGATCCCCAACGAGCAGGCGGAGAAGATCATCACGGTGGCTGACGCGGTGGAGCAGATCCGGAATGCGGTCAATAATTAGGCATGATTTTCATTTGTCAGGAGTCCGGGGCGCGGGCTCCTTTCTGCCTTTTCATGCCGGAAAATATCAGAAAATGTCGGAATATGTCAGTAGATTGTGAGGAGATAATGGATGAGTAACTGGAAGGAATTTCAGAGTGTGATCGGCTATCGTTTTACAAGGGAGGGGCTTTTGAGACAGGCGCTGACCCACAGCTCCTACGCCAACGAGAAGCATATGAAAAGGCTCTCGGACAACGAGCGGCTGGAGTTTCTGGGGGATGCGGTGCTGGAGCTTGCATCCAGCGATTTTCTGTACCGCAATTATGATAATCTGCCGGAGGGAGAGCTGACGAAGCTGCGGGCGAGCATTGTCTGCGAGCCGACGCTTGCGGCGTGTGCGGAGGAGTTAAGTCTCGGCGACTATCTGCTTCTCGGAAAAGGGGAGGATCTGACCGGCGGCAGAGGCAGAAAGTCCATTCTCTCGGACGCGCTGGAGGCGGTGATCGGGGCGATTTACCTGGACGGTGGTTTTGCTATCGCAAAAGAGTTCGTGTCGAAGAACATTCTGACCGACATTGAGAACAGGCAGCTCTTTTATGATAGCAAGACTATCCTGCAGGAGGTGGTGCAGGGAGAGCACGAGAGCATGGCCTATGTTCTGACGGACGAGTCCGGACCGGATCACAACAAGAGCTTTACGGTGGAGGTGCGCATCGGCGATACGTGCATGGGCACCGGCAGCGGGCACACGAAGAAGGCGGCGGAGCAGGAGGCTGCCTACCGGGCGCTTCTTAAGATCAGAGAGTACAGGGAGCGGAATCAGTCATGTATTTAAAAAGTATTGAGGTGCACGGGTTCAAGTCCTTCGCAAACAAGATTGTTTTTGACTTCCACAACGGCATCACCGGCATCGTCGGCCCAAACGGCAGCGGAAAGAGCAATGTGTCGGACGCTGTCCGCTGGGTGCTGGGGGAGCAGTCGGTGAGACAGCTTCGCGGCGCCTCCATGCAGGACGTCATTTTCGCGGGAACGGAGAACCGAAAGCCGTTAAGCTACGCCTACGTTGCCATCACACTGGACAATTCCGACCATCAGCTGGCCATCGACTACGAGGAGGTTGTGGTGGCCAGGCGTCTGTACCGCTCGGGGGAGAGCGAATACCTTATTAACGGCAGCACATGCCGCTTAAAAGAAGTGTCGGAGCTCTTCTACGACACCGGTATCGGAAAGGAGGGCTACTCCATCATCGGTCAGGGTCAGATCGACCGGATATTGAGCGGGAAGCCGGAGGAGCGCAGAGAGCTCTTTGACGAGGCGGCGGGGATTGTCAAGTTTAAAAAGCGCAAGGTCACGGCTCTTAAGAAGCTTGAGAGCGAACGGGAGAACCTGGTGCGCGTCAACGACATTCTCGCGGAGCTGGAGCGGCAGGTAGGCCCGCTGGAGCGGCAGGCGGAGAAAGCGAGAACGTACCTGAAGAAGAAGAACGAGCTGAAGGAGTACGACGTCAACATGTTCCTGCTGGAGGAAAAGCGGATTGCGGCAGAGCTTCGGGAGGCCAGAGAGAAGTATGGGATCGCGGACGCCCAGCTGCAGGAGACTAACGCGTACTACGACAAAATCCGGGAGGAGTACGATCAGCTCGGCACAGGCCTTGAGGCGATGGAGGAGCGGATTACCGGGCTTCGGGAGAATATCGGCAATACGTCCCTGGTGCAGGAGAAGCTGGAGAGCCAGATTTCCCTTCTCACCGAGCAGATCCATACGGCGGAGATGACGGAGGAGCATCTTAAGAGCCGCCTTGCCGCCATCGAAAAGGAGAAGGCGGAGCGAAAAAAAGCCAGGGGTGAGTACGCCCAGAAGAAGGAGGCAAGCGACGAACAGCTGCAGCAGGCCCTGTCAGACCAGCAGGCGGCAAAGGAGGAGCTTGCGGCGGTGCAGGAGAAGATTGCAGCCTGCAGCAAGGCGGTATCCGGCGGCCAGAAGGAGCTTGTTGAGCTGTTAAACAAAAAGGCTCAGATTCAGTCGAAAAGACAGCGCAGCGACACGATGCTGGAGCAGATCCATATCCGAAAGGCGGAGCTGGCAAGGCGCATTCTGGACCGGAAAACCCAGGAGGCGGACTTAAACGCCGTGCTGGGCCAGTACGAAACAAAACGAAAAGAGCTGGAAGCGGAAGTCCTGGAGGTTAAAAAGGAGGAGCAGGCGCTGGCGGAGAAGGAAAGCAGCTGGCGAGGGAAGGCGAAGGAGAACAGCAGGCTTTTGGAGGAGCAGAAGGCGCAGTACTTAAGACAGCAGTCCAGGCTGGAGTCGCTGAAAAACATTGCGGAGCGCTATGACGGCTACGGAAATAGCATCCGAAGAGTGATGGAGCAGAAGGGAAACAACCCGGGACTTCTGGGCGTCGTATCGGATCTGATTCAGGTGGAGAAAAAGTACGAAACCGCCATCGAGACCGCACTGGGCGGCAGCATCCAGAACATTGTCACGGAGGATGAGCAGACGGCGAAGCGCATGATCGCGTTTTTGAAGGAAAAGCGTTTCGGGCGCGCCACCTTCCTGCCCCTCACCAGCATCCGCGCAAGGAGCAATCCGAAAAACGACGCGGCAGCCGCTGAGCCGGGGGTGATCGGCGTTGCCAACCGGCTTGTCAGGTGCGACCGGAAATACGAGGAGGTGGCGGCGTACCTTTTGGGGCGGGTGCTTGTGGTGGATACCATCGACCACGCCACGGCCCTTGCCAGGAAGCACAATTACAGCCTGAACATCGTGACCCTTGAGGGCGAGCACTTAAGTCCCGGCGGGTCCATGACGGGAGGCGCGTTTAAAAATTCCTCCAACCTTCTGGCGAGAAACCGCGAGATCGAGGAGCTGGAGGGGAAGCTCTCGAAGCTGAAGGAGGAGCTGTCGGAGCTGGAAAACCGCAGGCAGGACGTCGCTACGGCACTGGAGCTGACCGCCGACGAGCTGTCTTCGGTGCGGGAGACGCTGCAGCAGAAGCGGCTGCTCTTAAACACGGCTCAGATGAACGAGGAGCAGGCAAGGCAGCAGCGAAACGAGAGCGAGGCGGCTTTTGCGGACCTGATGATGGAAAATGCCCAGATGGAAGACCAGATTGCGGAGATCAGCGGCGAAAAGGCTGCGATTCTGGAGGAGTCGGAGCGCACCGAGAGGCGGGAGGCGGAGATTTCCGAGGAGTCGAAGGCGCTGACGGAGATGCTGGCGGAGCAGACAAAGCTTGAGAGCGCCGCAAACGACAGACTGTCCGGCATTGTGCTGGAGCTTGCCAACATCCGCCAGAACGCGGCCTTTGTGCAGGAAAATATGGACCGTATTGACGGGGAGCTTGCAAAGTTTGACGGGGAGGCGAGGGAGCTTCTGGAGAACGCCAGGCGCTCGAAGGAGGATGTGAAGCAGAAGGCCGAGGACATCGAGGCCATCCGGCAGACGATTCTTGCTTCGTCCGAGTCCCACGGGAGGCTGGAGCAGGAGCTTAAGGAGAATCTGGAGAAGAAGGAGAAGATGTCCGAGGACTACCGGGGATTTTTCCAGAAGCAGGAGGAGACGGCGAGAAGGCAGGCGGATCTGGAAAAGGAGATTTACCGTTTAAACAGCGTGCAGGAGAAGCTGAAGGGGGAGAGTGAATCCCAGACCAACTATCTGTGGGAGGAATACGAGCTGACTCCCCACGCCGCCGCGGAGCTGTCAAACGAGGATTACGGCGATGCCGGGGCGCTGAAGAAGCTGATTGCCCGGATTCGGGACGACATCCGAAAGCTGGGGGATGTGAACGTCAACGCCATTGAGGAGTACCGGGAGGTGTCGGAGCGTTACGGCTTTTTAAAGGGGCAGCACGACGATCTGGTGGAGGCGGAGCAGACGCTGGTGGGCATTATCGACGATCTGGACACCGGCATGCGCACGCAGTTTGCGGAGAAGTTTGCGGAGATTCAAAAGGAGTTTGACGGCACCTTTAAGCAGCTCTTCGGCGGCGGCCACGGCACGCTGGAGCTGGTGGAGGACGAGGATATTCTGGAGTGCGGCATCCGCATTATCGCTCAGCCGCCGGGAAAAAAGCTGCAGAATATGATGCAGCTCTCCGGCGGGGAGAAGGCGCTCACCGCCATTGCGCTGCTGTTTGCAATACAGGCGCTCAAGCCGTCGCCGTTTTGTCTTCTGGACGAGATAGAGGCGGCGCTGGACGACTCCAATGTAACGCGCTTTGCAAAATATCTGAGCAGGTTGACGAAGAACACCCAGTTTATTGTGATTACACACCGGCGGGGAACCATGGCGGCTGCGGACCGGCTATACGGCATTACGATGCAGGAGAAGGGCATTTCGACCCTTGTCAGCGTCAATCTGATTGAGGACGATCTGGATGCGTGAGAGCACGGGAGCAAAAAGGGAATAAGAAAAGGGGAATGAGCAATGAGTGAAGAAGCGAAGGGAAAAAAGGGTTTTTTTGCCCGTCTGGTGGAGGGGCTTACGAAGACGAGGGATACGATCGTTTCCGGGATTGATTCTGTTTTTTCCGGCTTTTCCAGAATTGACGAGGAGTTCTATGAGGAGCTGGAGGAGATTCTGATTATGGGAGATCTGGGGGTGCGGGCCACAGAGGATATTCTGGAGAGTCTGAGGCGCAAGGTGAAAGAGAATCATATCAAGGAGCCGGCGGACTGCAAGCAGCTTCTGATTGACAGCATCAAAGAGCA
>CATJJD010000050.1 GCA_949740385.1 uncultured Lachnospiraceae bacterium | reverse complement strand
TCTGATTACATAAGTAAAGCTCCTCATTTTCAAAACCTCCTCCTTGATTTTTGTCTGCTTCCGGAAAACACTTCTGCATCCGAAAAATATATTTACGGCAGCGCTCTCACCGCTTGACGTACCTTAAGTACTGCTGACGAAGCAACGCTCAGCTCATCCACCCCAATCTGTAAAAACCACTCCGTAAGCTCCGTGTCCGCGCCCAGTTCCCCGCAGATTCCCACCCAGATGCCCTCCTTATGGGCATTCCTCACAGTCATCTCAATCAGCCGCAGCAGAGCCTCGTGATGCGTATCGCAGATGCCTTCCAACTTCTGGTTCTGCCGGTCCGCCGCCAGCGTGTACTGGGTGAGGTCGTTCGTTCCGATACTGAAAAAATCGACCTCCTTCGCCAGCAAATCCGATATTACAGCAGCCGCAGGCGTCTCGATCATAATGCCGAGCTCCGCTTCACCCACGTTCCTTCCTTCCTCTGTAAGCTCCGCCTTCACCATCTCCACAATATGCCGGATGCGCTTCACCTCATCCACCGATATAATCATCGGAAACATGATGGCCAGTTTTCCGAAAGCAGCCGCCCGCAAAAGCGCCCGCAGCTGGGTGATAAAGATCCCCTCCCGGTCGAGACAGATTCGGATTGCCCGGTAGCCCAGCGCCGGGTTCTCCTCCGGCTCCAGCCCGAAGTAATCCACCTTCTTGCCGGCCCCGATATCCAGCGTACGGATTACCACCTTCTTTCCCTGCATCTTCTCAAGAACAGCCTTATAGCTTACAAACTGCTCCTCCTCCGACGGGAACGTCTCTCTGCCGAGATAGAGAAATTCACTCCGGAAAAGACCGATTCCTCCGGCGTCCGCCGCGCAGGCCGCGTCTGCGTCCTCCACATTGCCGATATTTGCAAAAATATCAATCCGCTTTCCGCTCTGTGTGATGTTATCCTGCCCTTTTAACAGCTCGAGCGCCTCCAGATCCGCCGCCCACCGGTTCTTTCGGACAATCTTTTCCGACAGTACCTCTTCCTCCGGCTCCACCAGAAACTCCCCCTCAAAGCCGTCCACCTCGAAGGTCTTTCCGTCCAGCTCATCCGAAAGGTCCAGCTCCACGTTCACCAGCGCCGGCAGGTTCATGCTTCTCGCCAGAATCGCCGTGTGGGAATTGGCGGAGCCCTTCACCGTCACAAATCCGAGAATCTTCTTTTTATCAAGCTTCACCGTCTCGCTGGGCGTCAGATCCTCCGCCACCAGAACCACC
>CATJJD010000049.1 GCA_949740385.1 uncultured Lachnospiraceae bacterium | reverse complement strand
GTCTGTATTGCAGGGGATTTTTTATTTTCGAGCGCTCACGGTGTTCGAATCGGAAGCGTGCCAGCTGCAGAGCAAAAATCGAAAAGGAGAGAATTATGAGAGAAAAGCTGCAGAAAATCAGAGAAAATGCGATAGCCGAAATCGAAAAATCAGAAGGTCTGGAGCGGTTGAACGAGGTGCGCCAGACGATTCTCGGCAAAAAAGGCGAGCTTACCGCAGTCTTAAAGGCGATGAAGGAGGTTGCGCCACAGGACCGCCCGAAGGTGGGGCAGTGGGTCAACGAGACGAGGGAGGCCATCGAAAGCCACCTGACAGCGCGGCTTAAAAAGCTGGAGGAGGCGGCGCTTCTCGCCCGCTACGAATCCGAAAAAATCGACATCACAATGCCGGCAGAGAAGCATCAGAAGGGCAACCTGCACCCGATCACGCAGATCAGAAACCAGCTCATCGACATTTTCGGCTCCATGGGCTTTGAGGTGTACGAGGGAACCGAGATCGAGACGGACTACTACAATTTTACCGCGCTGAACACGCCGGACGACCATCCGGCAAGGGATATGCAGGACACCTTCTACCTGTCGCCGGAATATCTGCTGTGCACCCAGACATCCGCGGGACAGATTCATGTGATGGAGGAAAAAAAGCCGCCGATCAAGATCGTTTCCCCGGGAAAGGTGTTCCGCTCGGACGACGACGCCACCCACTCCCCGATGTTTACGCAGATGGAGGGACTTGTGGTGGACAAAGGCATCACACTCTGCGACTTAAAGGGAATGCTGGATGTATTCGTGCGAAAAATATTCGGGGACGGCATCACCACAAGGCTTCGCCCGTCCTACTTCCCGTTCACAGAGCCATCGGTGGAGGTGGACGTAAGCTGCTTCCAGTGCGGCGGCAGCGGCTGCAGGCTCTGTAAGGGAACCGGCTGGATCGAGGTGCTGGGGGCAGGCGTCGTGAACAACCGGGTTCTGGAGGGCTGCGGCATCGACACGGAAATTTACAGCGGCTTTGCGTTCGGCATCGGCATGGAAAGAATCGCCATGTTAAAATACGGCATCAACAATATCAAACTGATGTTTGAATCGGATCTGCGCGTGCTGAATCAGATCAGCGATTGAGGAAGGGAGGCTTATTATGTTAGTACCGCTTAGTTGGTTAAAAGAATATACAGACATCGACGTGACGCCGAAGGAGCTGGAGGAGAAGCTTTTTTCCTGCGGCTTTGAGGTGGAGGAGCTTAAGGAAATCGGAAGCGACATAAGCAACGTGGTGGTGGGACTTGTGAAAACGTGCGTGCCCATACCGGACACACACCTGAACCTGTGCCAGGTGGACGCGGGGGAGCACGGAACCTTCCAGATCTGCTGCGGCGCAGACAATGTGCGCGCCGGAGGCAAATATCCCCTCGCCTTAATCGGGGCGCAGGTGTATGCCACCGCGAAGGATCATGTGACCGTTGAGGGTGTCATGACCATCAAAAAGGGAAAGCTCCGGGGCCATGAGTCTTTTGGAATGCTCTGCTCGGGGACGGAGCTTGGGCTGAATGAGGATCTGTACCCGGGAGCCGGCTACAACGGGCTTCTGGTGCTGCCGGACGACGCTGCGGTCGGCACAGACGTAAAGCCTCTTCTCGGGCTTGACGACTGGATTTTCGACATCGCGGTTACCGCCAACCGGCCGGACTGCCAGAGTATCTTCGGGATCGCCAGAGAGGTAGCCGCAGTGCTGGGCACAGCATGCAGAGAGCCGGCGTTAAGCTACACCGAAAGCGACGTAAAAAAAGAGGGCTTCACCGTGGCCGTGGATGCGCCGGACCTCTGCCCGCGCTACATCGCCCATTATGTCCACGATGTGACGATAAAGGAGTCTCCGGCCTGGATGCGCCGCCGGCTGGCTCTGGTGGGAATCGGCTCCATCTCCAACGTGGTTGACATTACAAACTACGTGCTGCGGGAGCTGGGACAGCCCATGCACGCCTTCGACTGCGCTTATCTGGAGGGAAATGCCATCCGCGTGCGCCGGGCGAAGGACGGAGAGAAGATTGTGACGCTGGACGAGAAGGAGTTCACGCTGAACAATTCCAACCTCGTGATCTGTGACGGGGCAAAACCGGTTGCGCTGGCGGGCATTATGGGAGGCTTAAACTCCGAGATCATCGATTCCACCACGGAAGTGATGTTTGAGTCCGCGAAATTTGCAAGGGACAACATAAGACGGAGCTCCAGGGGCCTTGGGCAGTCCTCGGATTCCAGCGCCATGTACGCAAAGGGCGTGTACGAGTACACGACGGTTATGGCCATGAAGCGGGCGCTGCATCTGATCGAAGAGCTGGGCTGCGGAACAGTGTCCGCCACCCACCTGGAGGCTGCCGCGGGCAACTCCGTGGAGCCGCGAAAGATGCAGGTGAGCATAAAAAAAATAAACGGCGTGCTGGGCATACGGGTTCCCGGGTCCGAAATCAGCTCCATACTGACCGGCCTTGGATTTGCACCGGAGATCGACGGCGACTGTCTGACCATTCAGGTTCCGGCGTACCGGGAGGATGTGGACTCTTACCAGGACGTGGCGGAGGAGATTATCCGTATGTACGGCTACGAGCATGTGCAGTCCGCCTTTATGCCCACCGCGCAGGTTACGTCCGGCGGCCTGAACTTAAGGCAGAGGACAGAGCTTTCCATCAAAAAGGCCCTCTGTGCCGCGGGAGCGTTTGAGGGAATCCACTATTCCTTCTTCTCGCCGTCTGACCTGGATTTGCTGCGCCTTTCGGAGGATGCTAAGGAGCGGAACGCCATAAAGCTGTTAAATCCGATCAACGTGGACCTCTCCCTCATGCGCACAACCACCGTGCCGCAGATGATGCGGGCTATGGCAAGAAACCAGAAGCGGGGAACGCTAAGCGGGCGGATCTTTGAGATCGGAAACATTTTTGTCCCGAAGGCACTGCCGCTTGCGGAGTATCCGGACGAGAAAAAAACGCTCTGCGTCGGCATTTTCGGCGGGGAGGAGTCCTTCTTCACATTGAAGGGGCTTGCGGAGACGGTTTCGGACGCGCTGCATGTGTCCTTTGCTTACGAGCGCGGGAAAAAGCCGTTTCTGCACCCGTACCAGACGGCGGAGGTGTTCTGCGAGGGCGTCTGTGTCGGTTTCCTGGGCAAAGTTTCCTACGAGATCGCAGACGAGCTGGACATGCGGACCGACGCTTACGTGATGGAGCTGGATCTGAGCGTTCTGGAGCAGTGGTACGGCAGACCGCAGGCATTTGTCCCGCTGCCGGAGTTCGCCGAGGAGAAGCGCGACTTTGCATTTGTGGCGGATAAGGAGATCACCTGCGCCCAGATCGAGGACGCCATCGCGGAGGCCTGCGACTATGTGACTTCTATAACGCTCTTTGACGTGTACACCGGCGTGCAGCTTGGCGCAGACAAAAAGAGCATGGCCTTTACCGTAGTGTTCACGCCGCGGGAGGAGCCCTTTACCGGAGAGCGGATCGATGGCTTTGTGAAGAAGATTTTAAAGAATCTCGAGAAGAAACTGAATGTCACGCTCCGGGCGTAGGACCGCGCCATATGAGGACTGGATATGAATGTAAAAGATTTTGACTACGAGCTTCCGGAGGAGCTGATCGCGCAGGACCCCCTTTCGGACCGCAGCGCTTCCCGTCTCATGGTTCTTAACAGAGAGACGGGGGCGGTGGCCCACCGGCATTTTTCGGACATTCTCGATTACCTTGCGCCGGGAGACTGTCTTGTTTTAAACAACACGAAGGTGATTCCCGCCAGACTCTGGGGCGAAAAGGAGGACACTCACGCAAAGATTGAGGTGCTTCTCTTAAAACGCCGGGAAGGCGATGTGTGGGAGACACTTGTAAAGCCGGGGAAAAAAGCCCGGTGCGGCGCACGGCTCGTCTTTGGCGGAGGCCTTCTGACGGGAGAGGTGACGGACGTGGTGGAGGAGGGAAACCGGCTGATTCGTTTTTCCTGTGAGGGAATTTTCGAGGAAATTCTGGACCGGCTGGGGCAGATGCCGCTTCCGCCCTACATCACCCACGCGCTGGCGGACAAAAACCGCTACCAGACCGTCTACGCAAAGTACGACGGCTCTGCGGCGGCCCCGACGGCGGGGCTGCACTTTACGAAGGAGCTGCTTGCGGCGGCGGCCGGCAAGGGGGTAAAGATTGCCGAGGTGACGCTGCATGTGGGCCTTGGGACATTCCGCCCGGTGAAGGTGGAGAATATTGCGGACCATCACATGCACGAGGAGGTCTACATGGTGAGCAGGGAGGCCGCAGACATCATCAATGAGACGAAGCGCTCCGGACATCGGGTGGTGGCCGTTGGCACCACAAGCACCCGCACGCTGGAGTCCGCAGCAGGAATCGACGGCACTCTCGCCGAGACGAGCGGCTCCACCGACATCTTTATCTACCCGGGCTACCGGTTTAAGGTGGTGGACGCGCTGATTACGAACTTTCATCTGCCCCAGTCCACGCTGGTGATGCTGGTGTCTGCGATGGCCGGTAGAGAGCGGGTGCTTGACGCGTACCGGACGGCGGTGAAGGAGAGGTACCGGTTTTTCTCGTTTGGGGATGCGATGCTGATCATCTGACACCGTTGTTTAAAACGCTAAAGAACACGAGGCATTTGGGAGGGGTAAACTGCTAATTTCTCTCCAATTCGACAAATCAGTGTGCAACAATCAAATATCGCTGCTGTTACAGAATG
>CATJJD010000048.1 GCA_949740385.1 uncultured Lachnospiraceae bacterium | reverse complement strand
GAAATGGAAGGAAATAAAAGCTTTGTCTGTTTTTTTCCACCGGGAATGCTATAATGATGATAGAGGATATGCCTGTCTGCGTCGCTTTTCGTGTGTTTTACCTGAAATTGAATCCTTATTGTATTAAATCTGCAATTAATATTTAGGATTAAGACGTATAGATAAAGGGTTTTTCCAGGGGATTATGCAGACGGATGTGTCAGACCGTCTTCTTTCTCTCTCGTTTCGACAATTTTTCGGAAATGGACGGGAAAAGAAAACTCTGCAGCCGGACCGAATGCGGGCCAAAAATCGAAGGTTTCTGAATTGAAAGAAAAATATACAATAAACAAGAGTGTAATAAAGAAAATTAAATAATAATTTAATTAAATATCCGTTTCATAAAATGGTTTTTTCACTACGAAAGGAGAAAGTATGAGAAATTCTTACGCAGTTATCACCGGGGCCAGCTCCGGTATCGGAGAGGAGTTTGCGAGAAGGCTCTGCGGCAGCTTCCGCCTGATTCTGGTGGCCAGAAGGAGAGAGCGGCTGGAGCGGCTTGCAGAGGAGCTGAACGGGCAGGGCGGACACTGCGCGGTCATTGCGGCGGATCTGTCCGAAGAGGAGGCGTGCTTTCGGCTGATGGAGGAGCTGAGAGGAAAAAGGATCAGCGTCTTTATCAACAATGCGGGCTCTGGCGTCTGCGGCTCTTTTCTGGATACCGATCTGGAGGGGGAGCTTGGCATGATCGGCGTGAATGTGCGGGCCGTACACATTCTGACGAAGCTTGTGCTGCAGAAGATGCGCAGGCAGGGCGGCGGCCGTCTCCTGAACGTGGCGTCCTCCGCGGGACTTCTCCCGGCGGGACCCTACATGGCGGCGTACTACGCGTCAAAGGCCTATGTGGTGAGCCTGACCCGCGCGGCAGCCAGGGAGCTTAAGGGGCAGGGGCTGCCCGTCTATGTGGGAGCACTCTGTCCGGGGCCGGTGGACACGGAGTTCGGCGACGTGGCGGGCGTGGCCTTTGCGCTGCGGTCCATCACGGCGCAAAGGTGTGTGGACTGCGCTCTGCGGGGGATGCGAAGGGGAAAGACAGTGATCGTGCCGACGGTCCTGATAAAGCTTGCAGCAACCATGGGGCGTCTTGCCCCGCCGTCCGTCAGCGTCCGCATAACGGAAATGCAGCAGAAGAAAAAGCTCGGCGGACAAAAAACAGGTCAAATGTAAACCAAGATAAAAATATGGGTTGACAATGGGTAGCAAACAGGTTATGATTTCTCCGGAAAATCGTTTCTGACATCTGACAAAGGAGGAAATTATATGAAACTGTCTGTTCGTGCAATCTGTCTGACGGCCATGTCTGCGGCCGTGACCGCCGTGCTCTCCATTGTGACGATCCCAACGCCCTGGGGCGTTCCTTTCACCCTGCAGACCTTCGCCGTCGCGCTGGGCGCCTACGTGCTGGGCGCAAGGTACGGGACGGCCGCCGTCGCCCTCTACGTTCTGCTGGGATTTGTGGGAGTTCCGGTGTACGCGGGGATGAAGGCAGGGCCTGCGGTGCTGCTTGGACCCACCGGAGGCTACCTGTTTGGCTTTCTGCCGATGGCTTTTCTCTGCGGGGCTGCTGCGGACCGTTTTGTTCTGCAGGAGAGAAGACGGCTGCAGCCGCTGTTTTTTGCGGTGAGCGCCCTTGGGCTTTTGTGCTGCCATGTGCCGGGCATCATTCAGCTTCGTTTTATTTTAAAAACCGACTGGGCGACGGCCGCGATGACAGGCTCCGTGCCGTATCTGTTCAAGGACGTGCTGTCCGTTGCAGCCGCGGCCGCAGTCGCGGCGGGCGTGAAGAAGGGGCTTTCGACCGCCGGCATGTCTGCGGAGCGAAACCGGGCCTGACAGCAGGCGGTACATAATCGGGCAGATTTTTCGCAGGCGGCAGAAGGCCGCCTGTTTTTTCGTCTTTTTTCACAAATCCCCTTTCAAATCTTAGTAAATTTTCCCGATTTACATATAGAAGAAGATGAAATATAATAAAATTCGAAAAAAAACGAAAATTATGCATGAGGGGACAAAAAAATGGCAGAAATGCTGCAGTACTATTTTGAGAACGATCTGGGAGCGGTTTACGGGAAAACGGAAACCGCCTTTCGTCTGTGGGCGCCGACCGCAAAGGCGGCGGAGCTCTGTCTGTATGACGCGGGGGACGGCGACTGCCTCAGAGAGCGGATTTCCATGGAAAAAAGCCGGGGCGGCACCTGGTTTGCCCGAAAGGAGGGCGATCTTTGCGGCGTCTACTACACCTTCCGGCTGAGCAGAGACGGCGTCTGGTGCGAGACGCAGGACCCCTATTCGAGAGCGGTGGGGGTGAACGGAAGGCGAAGCATGGTGCTGGATTTAAGGGAGACCGACCCGGAGGGCTTTTCAAAGGACTGCGGGCCGAGACCGGAGAGCGCCGTGGACATTGTAGTCTGCGAGGCCTCGGTAGCGGACACCACGGCCCGGGTGTGCGGCTGTCTTTTTCCCGGAAAATATCCGGGCTTTGCGCAGAGAGGTCTTAAGACCGAGGGCGGTGCGGCGGCGGGAATCGACCATATGAAGGAGCTGGGAGTGACCCATGTGCAGCTCATGCCGGTGTTCGATTTTGCCAGCATCGACGAGTCGGACACCGAAAAACAGCAGTACAACTGGGGCTACGATCCCTTAAACTACAACGTGCCGGAGGGCTCCTACTCCACAGACCCCTGCGACGGCAGCGTGCGGATCCGGGAGTTCAAGGAGATGGTGCAGGCCATCCACGGGGCGGGGCTCGGCGTCATCATGGACGTGGTGTTCAATCATGTGTTCGATGCGGAGCAGAGCTGTTTTTATAAGACGGAGCCGGACTGGTTTTTTCGAAAAAACGGCAGTGCATATTCCAACGCGTCGGCCTGCGGAAACGAGGTGGCGACAGAGCATCCGATGGTGCGCCGCTATATCGTGGACTCGGTCTGCTACTGGGCAAGTGAGTACCACATCGACGGCTTCCGCTTCGACCTGATGGGGGTAATGGACATTGACACGTTAAACGAGCTGAGCGTGCGTCTTCGGGAGATCAACCCCTGCATCATTCTCTACGGGGAGGGCTGGACCGGCGGGGATTCGCCGCTTCCGGACTGGCAGAGAGGCCTTAAGAAAAATGTCCGCCTCCTTGAGGGCATCGGCATGTTTTCCGACGACATAAGAGACACCATAAGGGGACATGTATTTTATGCCGGAGACAGAGGCTATGTGAGCGGCAGAAAAAATATGGAAAACAGCGTGCGCTACGCGGCCACCGCCGGCGTGTGGCACCCCCAGGTGGACTACGGCGGCTACGGCTACACGCCGGGCGGGCCCTGGGCGGAGAGGCCGGACCAGGTGGTCTCATACGCTTCCTGCCACGACAACCTGACGCTGTGGGATAAGCTTGCAGTTTCCTGCCCGAAAAGCAGCCGGAAACTGCGCTATGCCATGAACCGGCTTGCCGCGGCCATGGTGTTCACCGCGCAGGGTATTCCGTTTTTCCTGCAGGGGGAGGAGTGGGCCAGAACAAAGCCGTTAAAAGAGGGGGGCGTGGCGGAGAACAGCTACAATCTGCCCCTTTACACAAACGCGCTTTCGGGGCCTGTAAAGAGAGAGCAGACAGCCCTTTCCGACTACTACCGGGGACTGATCGCGTTTCGAAAAGCCCACCGGGGTCTTCGGCTGCGCACAGCAGAACAGATACGAACATGTATTCGATTTGTGGAAAATACGGCGGAGAATCTGGTGGCTTTCACTGTCAGCACGAAGGAGGAGCAGCTTTTTGTAGCGTACAACGCCAATGCAAAGCCGGCGGATACAGAGCTTCTGGAAGGAGAGTGGGAGCTGTTCGTGGACGGGGAGCGGGCGGGGAATACGCCGCTTGG
>CATJJD010000047.1 GCA_949740385.1 uncultured Lachnospiraceae bacterium | reverse complement strand
GCAGACGGACTTTATCTTTGCCGTTGCAGGCGAGGAGCTCGGGTTTGTCGGAACCTCCGCAATTATCCTGCTGCTGTTTCTGATCGTCATAGACTGTATTCTGATCGGGCGCAGGGCGAAGGACATGGCCGGAAGACTGATCTGCTGCGGCATGGCCGCACTTGTCGGTGTTCAGAGCTTTATCAACATATGTGTGGCGACGGGGCTTATGCCAAACACCGGCATTCCGCTTCCGTTTGTCAGCTACGGTCTGACATCGCTGGTATCGCTGTTTATTGGTATGGGGTTTGTATTGAATGTAGGTTTACAGCCGAAAAAGTATTAGGGGGGTTTTTGCATGAATATTGGATTGGTAGCACATGATTCCAAAAAGAAGCTAATGCAGAATTTCTGCATCGCGTACCGGGGGATTCTTGCCAAAAATGAACTGTTCGCCACAGGGACGACAGGGCGGCTCATCGAGGAGGTGGCGAATCTGCAGATCCACAAATATCTGGCAGGTCATCTCGGCGGCTCCCAGCAGCTCGGCGCACAGATCGAGCACAACGAGATCGATCTGGTGATCTTTCTGCGCGATCCGCTTCAGCCGAAGTCCCACGAGCCGGACGTCAACAGCATCGTGAAGGTGTGCGACGAGCACAACATCCCGCTGGCGACCAATCTCGCCACCGCCGAGCTTCTGATCCGGTCACTGGACCGGGGAGATCTGGACTGGCGTGAGATGTACAAGTAAAGGAATCCATATGGAGAAAAGCAGTATGGACAGGAACAGGACAATCAGAAGACTGCTATGCCTGATCTGCATAGCAGCCCTTTTTATGGCCGGATGCGGAAAGAGGAATACGGCGTTGGAAAACCCGTACCCGCTTTACTCGGGAAGCACCCGGGCTGCCGTGGGAGCGCTGTACGCGGAAAATCTCTGCGTCACGGAGAACGCGGATTCCGGAACGGATCAGGTGGAATCGTCTCTGGCGGCGGGAGCCGGCGTGTTTAATCTGGACACGAAGGAGGTTCTCTACAGCCAGAATCTCTTCGGGAAGCTGTACCCGGCCAGCACCACGAAGATCATGACGGCCTACGTGGTGATCAAAAGCTGCAATCTGGACGATAAGGTGACGGTGAGTAAAGAGGCGCTTAAAAATCTGGCGGACTCCTCGGTGTGCGGCCTTCGGGAGAAGGACGAGCTCACGGTGAAGGATCTCCTCTACGGGCTGATGCTCTCCAGCGGGAACGACGCCGCAAACGTTCTGGCCGAGCACCATTCCGGCTCGGCGGAAGCCTTCGCGAAGGTGATGAACGAGGAGGCGCTGCGGCTTGGCGCAACCGGCACCCATTTTGTGAATCCCAGCGGCCTGCCGGACGAGAACCATTACACGACCGTGTACGATATGTACCTGATCTTTCAGGAGGCGGTGAAGCTTGAGGCCTTTGTGGACGTGATAAAGACCGGCTCCATTGACGTTACATACAAGGACGGCGCGGGAGGCGAGGTGAAGAAGACCTGGACCAACAGCTGTCTTTACACAAACGGCGAGAAGGAGGCTCCCGACGGATTTACGATTCTTGGGGGAAAGACCGGGACGACGAAGGCGGCCGGATACTGCCTTGCGCTCTACAGCAGAAACAGCGCGGGGGAGAACATCGTCAGCATTGTGTACAAAGCAGAGGACCGCACCCGCCTGTACAGCCTTATGGATCAGATTCTGTCCCGCTTTGCGAAATAGTGGAAATAGTGATTGTAATTTCTGTGCACTTATACTATAATTAGCTTATGTGAAAAAATCTTTTTATTAATTTTTACAACAACATAATATCCAGGAGGAAATGCTATGATCGAGATCATTTGTGGAGAAAAGGGTAAAGGAAAGACAAAAGAGCTTTTAGACAAGGTAAACAAGACCGTTGCAACCGCATCCGGCAACGTCGTTTACCTTGATAAAAGCCAGAAGCATATGTACGAGCTTAACAACCGGGTTCGTTTAATCAATGTGATGGATTATCCCATCTCAAACTGCGACGAGTTTTTGGGCTTTGTCTGCGGAATCGTTTCACAGGATCACGATCTGGAAGAGATGTATCTCGATAGTTTCCTCACGATTGCGTCGATTGACGCCGACGCGGATATTCTGCGCGCCATCGAAAAGCTGGACGTCATCAGCGAGAAATACAAGGTGCGTTTTGTCTTAAGTGTTTCCAGAAATAAGGAGCATCTGCCGGAGTGCGCGAAGGCGAAGGTGATCGTTTCCTTATAAAGAGTATTATTATACAAAGAAGATTGCAGGGCTGCGTTCTGCAGCCCTTTTATTTCCTTTTAATCTTCCAGCGAAGAACGGATCCTTCCGTAGAAGCTTATGATATATAATCCGCTCAGACCTACCAGTGCGTAGACGATCCGGGAGAGCCAGCTTCCGTCACCAAAGATGAAGGATACCAGGTTAAACTGGAAGAATCCAACCAGCCCCCACACGATGCAGCCGATTACGGCCAGTGTCAGCAGGGTGTTATCAAGCCATTTCATATATATATTACCTCCATTTTTTGATTCACTTATATTTTTTACAGAATTATTAGAATTATACATCTGGCTTTTCTTGTATTTTTCGGAAGGAAATGATAAAATACACTTTATGAAATGCGAAGGGACGCATGACGGGAGATCAGGCATATGGCGAGAAAGCAGAAAAATAAGAAGGTTGTGAAGATGAGCCGGCCGCACTCGATCAACATCGGTGTGGTCGTTTTTGTGACCATTATTCTGTACGTCATTTTTAATATTTATTCTTACCTGACGTCGGACACAGTTGCGGAGTACGAAGTCTCGCAGGGGGCCATCGCCGCAAATCATGTGTACCGGGGGCTGATTCTGCGGGACGAGACTATTGTCTACGCGGGCCAGAGCGGCTACATCAACTATTATTTGAAAAACGGCTCCAAAGCGTCGGTCAACGACGTGGTCTACTCCATCGACACGGACGGGGATCTGAGCAGGCAGATCACGACTGCCGTCACCGACGGTACGACGCTCTCACAGGAGATGCTCCTTGAAATGGCGGAGGAGATCGACCTGTTCCGCAACAACTACACGTCCGGCCATTTCAGCGACGTGTACGCCTTTAAGAACCGCATGGACGCGGATCTGTCCCAGACACTGGGCGTCGGCGCGTTAAAGGAGCTCTCGGACGTGGTGGACAGCGCGGAGGCCAACAAGACGTTCTACCGGAAAAAGTCCGACGACACGGGCATTATCGTCTACTACACCGACGGCTACGAGAATGTCACGCCGGACAAGGTGCGGGCGGAGCTTATGAGCGCCGCCAGCTACAAAAAGATACCGCTGGACACGCAGACGGAGGTGTCGGCGGGGGATGCGGTTTACAAGCGCATTAACAGCGAGGAGTGGCAGGTGGTGCTGTCCATACCGGAGGAGACCGCCGCCAGGCTGGAGGGAAAAAATTATGTCAGGATACGCTTCTGCAAGGACGACTACGAGATTACCGTGCCATTTGATATTCTGCTAAAGGGGGAGGACCGGTTTCTGACGCTGTCTCTGCAGACGGCCATGATCCGCTACGCGGGGGACCGGTTCGTGGACGTGGAACTGATTCTATCCGAGGAGAACGGGCTGAAAATTCCCAATTCCGCCATCACGTCGAAGGAATTTTTCACGGTTCCGAAGGAATATTTTACGGAGGACGGCGGGCTTTTGGTGCAGCGGGCAGACCAGGAGGTGAAGGGAGAACAGGTGGAGCTTGTCCATCCCACCATCTACTATGAGACCGAGACCCACTATTATATCGACAGCGAGTACGTGGCGGCGGACGACCGGGTCATAAGGAGCGATTCGGCCATTTCCTACCCGGTGGGGCAGGAGGTAGATTCTCTGACCGGCGTCTACAATATCAACAAGGGCTATGCGGTGTTCAAGCAGATCAACATTATATCCCAGAACGAGACCTACGCGGTTGTGGAGACGAAGACGGCCTATGGCATTGCATTGTACGACCACATTGCGTTAGACGGCAGCAAGATAAGAGAGAACCAGCTGATTGCGCGGTAGCAGATAATATATTACATATATAGTAAGAAAACAGGAGGCGGATATGGGAGATTATCTGAGAGACAGCTTACAGAAGACACAGGAGCGCATCCATGCGGCGTGCCGCCGCGCAGGGCGGAACCCGGACGAGGTGACGCTGATCTGTGTGAGCAAGACAAAGCCTGCGGAGATGCTGCAGGAGGTTTACGACTGCGGCCCGAGAGATTTCGGGGAGAATAAAGTGCAGGAGATGTGCGGCAAGATGGAGGCGCTTGCGCCCGACATCCGCTGGCATATGATCGGGCATCTGCAGACGAACAAGGTTAAGTACATTGTGGGAAAAACAGCTCTGATTCACTCGGTGGACAGCCTGCACCTTTTGGAGGAGATCGAGAAGCAGTCGGCAAAAAAGGAAATTGTCACCCCTGTTCTGATTGAGGTTAACATTGCGG
>CATJJD010000046.1 GCA_949740385.1 uncultured Lachnospiraceae bacterium | reverse complement strand
GGGCCGTGGTGTTGCGGTGCTCCAGCCACTCCGGAGCCAGAAAATCGTTGAAAATACTCGGGAGCCAGTTGTTGCGGTTGCGTCTTGCAGGTGTCATTATTGTACAGTTTATTGGTTCTGTACCAATAACTCAGACAAATCCTATGCCGTTTAAAACAGATCAAACCATACGTCATTATCCCGATATTCCGAATACCGGAAACAAAATAAATCGAAACATTTTATCGTTTTATGAAAAAACATTACCTTTGTAAAGAGTTTGGTATGGACGTTGTCCATACAGCGCCGAATCTACGCATATGAAGCAGGACAAAAAATACCCGTCGGTTATAGACTATTCCGCTCTCATATCGCCTCTGACACCGAGAGTCGGTCCATTGGATGGCATCGGCAGCCTATTCAATCTTACCGGCACTTATTACAATATCGACTCCAATTTGGAAGACTTGTGTAAAGCCTCCGAACGCATCTCCGGGCTTAGCGATGTGTGGAAAAATATCGGGACAGATATTTTTAAAGCAGCCGATCAATTCGCGGAATTGAACAACATAGACAAAATTTCTGCATTCAAATACGATTTGCCCAAACTTTCGAACAACTCATGGGAATACCTGCTGAATCCGAAAAAGTATTAGCACACGAAGAATCGCCCAAGATGCAAATTGACGATCCTAATATTGAGCAAGAAAAAAGTCGACTCACTGAAGCCATTGCGCAAATCATCGACAATGATTTACCAACAAAGGAAAAAACCCAGCAAATCTCTCAAATTATTAAGGTTTCCAGGGAATCTTTTTCTGGCCCCATACCTCACCCGAGAATCGTCGGAGGATACAAAGAATTCATTCCAGATGCTCCAGAACGAATCTTAACAATGGCCGAAAAAGAGCAACAACATCGGATTGATGTAGAAAATGAAATGCTGACCCAAAATAAAATGAACATCACAAACAGCAAAAATGCGAATCTTATTTCCCAAATATTTGCATTCATCCTCATTTTAGTTCTTATCTGCACAGGCGCAATGTTAACCCTCTACGGGCACCAAGCAGTTGGAATAACAATATTTGGAACTACGATTCTCGGAGTCGCCGGAGTTTTCGTAACAGGGAAATTATCCCAACGGAACTCCGACAACAAAAAATAATTTGAATTTTTCTTAAATGAAGGGCTGTATTTTTGAAATACAGCCCTTTTTCATATTACAATATAAAGAAAACGACCTGCATTGCTGCAAGTCGTTCGTGTGGTACCACCGGGAATCGAACCAGGGACACAAGGATTTTCAGTCCTTTGCTCTACCAACTGAGCTATGGCACCGACCTAACGCCAAACGGAAGAATC
>CATJJD010000045.1 GCA_949740385.1 uncultured Lachnospiraceae bacterium | reverse complement strand
TATCACCCGAGCCACAGAGGAGAACCTCGACCAGATCGCCAAGATGGAAAACTATGTGGACTACATCGCCAAACGTCCCCGCGCCCAACGGCTTGGTTCCACGGTCTGTTCACCGGCGGCGATAAGTCGCTGACACTATCCAAGATTCAGGAAGAAGTCGCGCACCATCCGGGCACAGTCTGGCTGCCGGTCATCTCCCTGCGCCGGGAGGATGCCGCGCGTGTAGGATTCGACAATGCGGAGTGTTGGAAGGATTTTCTTTCCTCGTATTCGGTGGAAATGGCACGAGCAATGAAGATTCCATTAGAGCAGTTTCGGTGGTATGCAGCGTTCCATGACGAAAAACATCATCCGCATATTCACATGGTGTGCTACAGTGCCGACGGCAAATCCGGCTACCTGACAGAGCGTGGCATTGAACGAATCAAATCTGGGCTGGCGAAAGAAATCTTCCGAAATGAGCTGACTGAAATCTACGCCAAACAGACACAACGGCGTAATTCTTTGAATCAGGATACGCAAAAAATTCTACAAAAAATCATCCAGCAGATGCAGGATGGTTCGCTTTCCAGCGAGCGGATTGAACAGTTGCTATTGGAATTATCTCGACAGCTCAGGAACACTTCTGGCAAGAAACAGTATGGCTACCTTAAGCCGTCCGTAAAGGCTTTGGTGGATGAAATTGTAGACGAACTGGAACGGGATGAGCGTGTTGCTGCCGCTTATCATCTCTGGTATGAAATGCGGGAGGAGGTTCTACGGACGTATAAAGACGATCTGCCGGAACGAATTCCGCTCTCACAGCAGAAGGAATTCAAGCGGATCAAAAATATTGTGATCCAGGAGGCGGTGCAGTTGTTAGGGGCTGAACTGGAGCGAAAACATGATGCGCCAATGGATTCGGATACGGCAGCAGGACAGAGAAATGACAACCATTCTTCTGTCCTGCTGTTCCAGTCTGTGACGCGGCTCCTGCACCATATGAGCCGCATTTTTCAAGAGCAGCAGCCGCCGGTCAGCCCAGGATATCACACAGATCGGAAACTGCTGCAAAAGCTCCGGGAGAAGAAAATGGCTCATGGTCATAAACCGGATGACCACGAGCCAGAAATGAAACTATAAACAGATATTTATTTTCTCTGTATCCACTCATATCCAGTTAGAATGATACAGCCAATACCGTAGCATACGATATCCTTTGTGTCATAAACAGATCCCAGCGCCACTTTGAGAATAGGATTGGTGATACCGAGAAGCTCAGCCAGCTGGAAATACTGTGAAACCTCAACCAACACGGCAAAGGCAAAAACTGCGGCCGGCAGCCAGGAATATTTTTCC
>CATJJD010000044.1 GCA_949740385.1 uncultured Lachnospiraceae bacterium | reverse complement strand
GATAAAATTGCTCTTGATGACGAAATTGCCGCTGCGGCGTATGATGCAGGAGTAGGTATCGTCTCCCAGCTCGCCGAGGGCAAGGGACTGGCTGACAAAGGCGAGGTCGATGCCGCCGACAAGAGCGATACTCCTGCTCCCGTCCGTCATCTCGTAACCGCACGGTACGCCGAGGAGAACAAAGCGGTTGTCCGGATCGCTTTTCTGGAACGCCTTGGCGATTTTCTTATCGCCCTGCCGAAGGGAGGCGAAAAAGGTCTCCTCGTCCGCAAGCTCCACATCTTCCCCCAGCAGAACGTCGAAGCTGCCGTCCTCGGAGTAAAGGCCGAGGAAACAGAATTCTCTGGCCCTGCCGCACTCCGCGATACCGTTTAACAGATCCTCTCCCTGCACACTGCCGTCCGGCGGAAGAAGATTGATTATGCTCTCCACCTGCGAGAGCTTTATGTCAACCATAGTCTGAAAATGACTTGTAATCTCGGCGCTCATCCGCTCGATATAGTAGTCGCCGATCTGTGCCACCGTTTCATTGCTCTTTTCGCTCATCTGGTGCATCAATAAGAGAAAAATCCCAGCAAAGCACACAAATATGAGCGCAAAGCCCCCGATCAGAAAACGAAAAGATTTGTTTTTCATAGTCTTCTCTCCATATTTTACATGCATGAGTTGTCCGTTATTCCGCCGTAAAAAAGCAGTAAACCTCTCCTTTGCGATTCACTGCTTAACACTGATACACGACAATTGCGTATTACTTTTACATTAACATAAAAAATATTGATTTTCAATAGCCGAATGTCTGATTAATAAAATTGTCTGATATTCCCTGCCTTGTGTTGACACATGTACTCTGGTTTGCTAAAGTAGATCTGATAAGTTTGTTGAGATGTGAAAATGGAGGAGGTTCATGGAAAAAATCATTTTGACCGGGGATCGGCCTACCGGGCGGCTGCATGTGGGACACTATGTGGGCTCGCTGCGCCGGAGGGTGGAGCTGCAGAACTCCGGAGAGTTTGACCGCATATTTATAATGATTGCCGACGCGCAGGCGCTCACGGACAACTTCGAGAATCCGGAAAAAGTGCGCCAGAACATTATCGAGGTGGCGCTCGACTATATGTCCTGCGGGCTGGACCCGGCGAAGTCGAATCTGTTTATACAGTCCCAGATTCCGGAGCTTACGGAGCTCCCCTTTTTTTACGCCAACCTGGTGACGGTTTCAAGGCTGCAGCGCAATCCTACCGTGAAGTCGGAGATCCAGATGCGGGGGTTTGAGAGCAGCATACCGGTGGGATTTTTTACGTATCCCATCAGCCAGGCGGCAG
>CATJJD010000043.1 GCA_949740385.1 uncultured Lachnospiraceae bacterium | reverse complement strand
CTGGGACGGAGGAGAATATGAACTGATAGTTAAGGGGATGTTTGCGATCAACAGTGATTCAAAGAATAAGGAAGGGGCATGGGATTTTCTGGAGTATCTACTGTCAGAAGAATATCAGAAACTGCTGAAGGAGGCGTTTCCTGTAAGAAAGGACTGTATTGAGATTTATTTGAATGATCTGTATGATCCTTATGTAAAATTTTCCGAAGATACAGGGGAAGCCAGTGAATACGGATCCAGAGAGGAGAATATTGCCCGGATGCGGGAGATGCTGGATGCCGCTGTATTTAACAACTGGAGAGGTAAGATTAATCCGCTGCGGGACATCCTATACGAAGAGGTGCAAATGTATTTCGCCGGAGACGCCACGCTGGATGAGACGGTAAACAAGATTCAGAACAGAGTACAGCTTTATCTGGATGAACATTAGGATATAAAAAGAATTTAGTTCAAAATGGTTCAAAAATTTATAATGCCCTGGCGGCAGTAACAAGGAGCGTTGATGATGGATATTTTAAGGAGAGACGGTTATGCAGCTAAGCAAGTAAAGAAAATCCTCTGTCTGTTGGTTGGCTTAACCATGTCTATATCAATTAACGCCTGCGGGCTTCGGAATGTTCCGGAGCCTGTTCTTGATGAGGTGGAAAGTACACCTGTAGAAGAAAGCAAAACCATAGCTGTTGCAGACTTTTATCATATGCGTCTTCCGCTAGAAGTGGTTTCCAAAAGCAGCGTGTATCATTATGCAATAAGTGACGAATACCTGTATTACACGAATCTGTCTTATAAAGGAAAAGAAATCGGCTCTCTGACTCAGGTAGTAAGAAAACGGATTTCAGATGGACATACGGAAGAGGAGTATATTGTAAGCGAAAGAAACAGAGGGGAGCTCAGGGAGCATGTCCTAATAGTTGACGGCGAAGGATGCTGCTACCTGCTTTGGATCCAGGGACCTATTGTGAACGATATAGTTTGGGATCAGCCTTATGAGATAGAGGATAAGCCGGAGGTAGAAGAAGAGGCCATTTATTCTCTGGAGAAATACGGTGCAGACGGGGAACTGCTGTGGCACAGGGATTATACTCCCAAGGAACTTCAAATGGTAGGACGAACTCTGTACCAGGGGGTGGTAACGACAGACGGAAGGATATATCTGTATACTTATGGGGAAAGCAGGAAAATTTTTGCTTTCAGCCCCCAGGGAGAGCTGGAGGAAACGTATGCTGTGGATCTGGAAACTCTGGATGGAGTGGCTGTGGGGAAAGATAACAGGGTATATGCATACTGTATAACAGGAGCAAAGCGTGTATTTCTGGAG
>CATJJD010000042.1 GCA_949740385.1 uncultured Lachnospiraceae bacterium | reverse complement strand
CCGATACCATATTAACCTCAATATTGTCATGATCCCGCTTTTGGCGGTCGGGCATATCCCTGTCATAGACATGCCGATAAACCAGAACACAATCCCGATACCGCACCGGCGGCTGTGCCTGGAAAAACCTGCGCATGGCAGGGTATAAAAAAGAGCGGATATAATCCGCTGAACCAGAAGACTTTTTCGGAAGCAGTGCCGGAATGCGGAGTGCAAACCAGCCCTCTATCGTAAAACCCATTTCAACAGGGATACACTCTGCCATGCAGTTTTCCACATCCGTTTCAGCCATTGGGCATCCTGTATATGCAGGGAGCCTTCTGGCAAAAAGCACCAGCCCTTCTGAAATTTCTTCCAACTGGAGAGCCGCCTTGTATGCCTCCTCAAGATTCGCATCCTGATAAAGCCTCCGCACACATGTAATCCGGGACTCCAGGCTGAGTTTTGCAAACTCTATTTTATCCAGTACTTTTATAAAGGAATTCTCTCCTGCCATTTCCAACTGCCTCCTCTGAGTAAAAAATAATTTTAGGTTCTTCCTCCCCCTGAAAATCAACGGTTGCGAACAGACATGGCGCATCCGGCAGTTTCAATTTCTCCGCCATTGCGATATGGGGGACAATAATAATGTATTTCAAATCTTCCTGTGGCTGCAAAAGCCTTAATTGGCTCTGTTCCCCCTCATAGAGAACGACAATCTCATACCCGGTATTTTCCTTTAAAAAGAAAAGCTGCGATGGGTAGACCGCAGGATAGTGGGCCATTGGCTCTACATAGTCGATAAACTTAAGCAGCACCCATACTGCCAGTATGATGCGCTGATCCGGGCGGCACATAGAATCCAGGCCGATGTAATAGCCGCCTGACACATCTGCTATCTGCATCTGTTTTTTCAGGTTCCGCAGAACCTTTTCTGCCTTCTTCTCCGGCTTTTGCAGCATCCGGATGATCTGTGTCTTTGGCAATGCCCCATACTGGGACAGCCATTTCACAACGTACTGCTCATCCTGTAACAGCATTCCTGCCACCTCCTTGTAAGTATAATAATATAAATAAGTATTCTATGCGGAATACGTTTTTTCTCTCTGCCGTTCCCGCAAAATTGCTTCCAGTTCTGCCCGGTCTGTGGTAATCATTTCCTGTTCTTCCTTGGAAGCTTTGATTACAACCGGAACCTTATTGTTATTTGAGTATACCAAAGCTTCTCCTCGCTCGAACCTGGTGATGGAACGCACCTCCGTCTTTGTCAGCTTCAGGACATCCTGGACATAACGTGCTTCGTCCGGCTCCAGATTCAATATG
>CATJJD010000041.1 GCA_949740385.1 uncultured Lachnospiraceae bacterium | reverse complement strand
GGACACCTGACAGCCGGCCTTCGCCAGCACGCCCGGCGTGGACCAGCTCTTGTTGCGCAGCTCGAACTTGGAAGCGCTTGTGAGGGTCGGCCCCACCGCAAGCGGCACGTTCTCCTTCGCCAGCTCCTCCACAATCAGGTGGCCTTCCGTCACATGCTCCAGCGTGATTCGAGGATCAAACTCCCTTGCGATGCGAAGGGCCGTAAAAATATCCTCGGAAGCGTGGGCATGAGCCTTTAACGGAATTTCCCGTCTGAGCACCGGAATGAGCGCCTCATACTTCATATTAAACGCGGGCATTTTCTCCCGGTCGTCTCCGGCCGCATCCTTCTTCTCCATGTACTCTCTTGCAAGAAACAGCGTCTCTCTCAGAATCGCCGCGGTTGTCATGCGGCTGCTGTCCTTCTTATCCCGGTACACCCGCTTCGGGTTCTCTCCAAAGGCGCACTTCATCGCGACGCCCTCCCGCACAACCATATTGTCCACGCGCTTTCCAACCGTCTTAATGGCCGTAAAGGTGCCGCCCAGCACGTTGGCGCTGCCCGGTCCCACGCAGACGCATGTGACGCCCGCCGCAGCCGCCTTCGGAAATGCCGCGTCCATCGGCTTGATGCCGTCGATGCCCCGCATCTGCGGGCTTACAATATCGTTTAATTCATTGTAGTCCATCCCCTCATAGCCGATGCCGTAGCCGTCCAGCCCGATATGCCCGTAGGCCTCCACAAAGCCCGGATACACATGAAGTCCCGCGGCGTCGATCACCTGGTCCGCTGAGAGGTTCTCACCGATGGCGGCAATTTTTCCGTTTTCCACAAGAATGTCCGCAGAGTACGGCTGTTCATGGACGGCGTCGTGCACCGTCCCGTTTTTAATACAAAGCATTGTCTCTCCTCCTTCAAAAATATGCTGTCATCAGTGTACCACTCTTTTTCGCTCCCGGCAACGGCTTATCCGTCTATCTTCCGCTGATCTGCGTCCGGCAGTAAAGTCTTTTTCCCGCAAAAATCAGCGCAGCAATGCAGACGGCGTACAGAATCAGCGCAGCCTGCCAAACTGTCAGCCAGCCCCCCGGCACGCGAAACAGCCGCATGTCCGAAAAACCCTCATCCCACTTGAGTATGTTGATGGGCAGCGTGTTCCAGAGCTTGCCGATGAAGGCAAAGTCCGACGGAATCTGAATCAGCCTTGCGGCAAACAGCCCGGCCACAAGAACCGAAACAGATGCCACGCCGTTTTTGGTTGCAAAGGACAAAAGACACGCAATCAGCGTGATCACAAGCAGAATCCCCGTATTTTT
>CATJJD010000040.1 GCA_949740385.1 uncultured Lachnospiraceae bacterium | reverse complement strand
ATCCAAAGTAACTTTGGTAGTAATTGGCTCTTTTCCACTTTCGTGTTCTGTTTTTAGCTGCATATTGGTAACATCAATGTCTTCGCCCAATTTTACAGAAGATGGTGCTCCTATAATGGTATGGGTGCAAGTATCCGCTTTGATAGTAAACTCTAATTTTTTAGTTGCAGCGGTATAGTCTTCGTTTCCAACAGTAATCTCAAAAGTTACCTTTTCATTTTCTGCTCCAGTGACATCAAATACAGCTTCAAAAGTATCGGATTTTCCAGCAACAGCAGTGATATTTCCGATTTGTTCGACGTTGGTTGCTGTAATATTGATTTGGTCAGCGGTGGGAAGTGTCTTCAGTTTGTTGTCTGCAATGGTAATGGTCAGTTTTATTTGACTATCAGGATGCAAGCTATCTTTATCTGTCTGAACAGTGAGGTTTAATGTTCCCTGTACAATCTCTACTGGAATTTCAACAGTAACAGGGTGATATAACTCAGTGTCTTTTGGTGTATAGGTTGCCTGATAAGAGTTTGTTCCAATAGACAAAGCAGTACTGGAGTTTTCCCATTCCCATTGTTCTGGAAGAGAAATATCGTTTAAGGTAAGCCCTTCTTGATAAGCGGTTTTTGTAATGGTTGGGACTTGATATCCTGTTTCATTTGCACCAGTATCCATAATTGTAATGGTAAAGGCATCTTTCTTTGTAATTCCCTGATAGGAAACTGCAACCGGATATTTGCCCGCTTTGATAAATATATCCTGCTTTAATTCCAACATATCAGTTGTCATATCGATTGGCGTTTGTGCAAGTTGACTTTGCATTACTGGAGTAATAGTCGCACCTGTTAAATCCAAAGCAGTTTCTTGTTTGGTCAGGTCATACAAAAGTTTGGTTGGGGCATTTACAGTCATATCTTTGAGTACATCTTCAACGGTAATATCAAAGGTAGCTTTGCGGTTTTGATCCACTTCTACGGAAATGGTTTTTGGACCAATACTATTTTCGCCGACTGCATGTTTATCATATCCAGACAACATATCTGCGGTAACATCAACAGTAGTTTCTGCTCTACCACTTCCATATTGTGTTTTTAGTTGTATGCCAGTGATATCAATGTCTTCGCCCAATTTTACAGATGTTGGTGTGCCAGAAAGTTCATTGGTATACTCTTCCAAAATAGTAACTTCCACTGTTTGTGTCTGGGTGCCAAATTCATCATTTTGGACAGTGACAACAAAAGAAGCAATATCATCATTTTCACCTTCAACAGTATAGGTGGCCTCAAATACATTTGGTGTATTGGT
>CATJJD010000039.1 GCA_949740385.1 uncultured Lachnospiraceae bacterium | reverse complement strand
TCTGTCATCCGGAATGATGTCTGGGTACTGCTCTTTATCCTCATTATGGGAAATAAGTCTGTCTATACCAGCTTCTTTTATAAAGCACTCATCTCCCCTATCGTAATTTTTCAACACCACATTTTGCAGCTATATAATACATATGCTTACAAGGAGCTTTCCTTTTCTTAAAGTCGGGACAGGAACAACGTCGAAGTGTTGTTCGGTACTTTCCACCAGTGGAGCCGGAGAATGTGCCATACTTTAATTCCGTGTCGATATAAAGTGGCGTTAGTTCACCATAGGCCGCCCGTCCCTTTCGCAGGTTAGCTTTATTCCCTTCCACATATTTCCAATGACTCCATGATTTCTTGGCAGGTGTTTGTAAATATATGATATCAGGCAATAGTGGCACGACAGCTATGAGTAAGCATATTATGATAGAAAATATTATTTCTCCTGGCGCATAGGAATCTAAAACTGTAAAACTGCTAAGTGCAGAAAGAATAAATAGTATAAAAACAACAAGTTTCCATTTTGCGAAAAATCTTATGTACTTCATAATAATCCCCTTTTCCTTTTCGAACGCCATGGCGGTTTAATTAGTACGATTCTGCGTCCATAACTCGACAAGCTTTTCCTCATATCCTAACAACCTGGATAATTGACAAATTGTATATTCTGGATGTTCTAATATAATATCATTATCGATTAACAATTCTGCCGCAAATAGGTTTGCTTCCATTTCTGTTTTGGAATTAAGCAGAAAAGTTTTGTTTCTTATAAAATAGCAGTTCTGTTTTTTATGTAGTATGGCGTGCCCAAGTTCGTGTGCCATTACCTGTAACAGTTCTGACCCATTCAAATTCTGGTCAAGAAATATGTATCTGTGATTTTTCAGGAACATATAGCATCCATCACACCCCGGTGTTCCAAGCTGAATTTCTATTCCAAGCAGTTCAGCCAGTTTAAAGGGATTTCTGGTATTGTATTTTAAAGTATAGCGTCTCACTATTTCTTTTATATAATTCCCCAATTATATCACCTACTTTTTGTATTTCTTTGGAGTGTACTTCTCCTTATTCATGATTTTCAGTCGCTTTAGAGCAATTTCCATTTCATCCCTGAAGAGTTCCATTGCTTCTGGCGAGAGAGCTTCGCCGTCATAGCTTGCGGGCCCGTTATCTCCTGATTGTAGCTTGCTCATAATGGAATCAAGGTCTTTCTTTATATCGCGATTGTCCTTTTCGGTTAATTTAGGCTCTTCTTTTTCATCCACCAATGAAACTTTTTGCTTGCCATCCATTATCTTG
>CATJJD010000038.1 GCA_949740385.1 uncultured Lachnospiraceae bacterium | reverse complement strand
GCAGAAATTCTCATATGGATCTCTTTCGCTCCGGCGTCACGCAAAAGCTTTACAATACGTTTGCTGGTCGTCCCTCTGACAATGGAATCATCAATCAGTACAACTCTTTTTCCATCGATTACCTTCTTCACAGGACTCAGTTTAATCCTGACCTTGTCTAAACGTTCATTTTGTTCCGGAGAAATGAATGTCCTTCCGATATATTTATTTTTTATCAGTCCAATTCCATAGGGAATTCCGGATTTTCCCGCATACCCCAATGCTGCGTCCAGGCCGCTGTCGGGAACTCCGATCACAATATCCGCGTCTACAGGATAACTCTCTGCCAGTATTTCTCCGGCTTTTATACGAGATTCATGTACTGATATGCCATCGATAACCGAATCCGGCCTTGCAAAGTAAATGTATTCAAAGATACAGGTTCGCTGCCTTTGTCTTTTACAGTGTTCTTTCCTTGATTCCACACCGTTTTGTGTAAAAACCAGAATCTCTCCCGGCAGCACATCACGGATAAATTCTGCTCCTGCCGCTGACAATGCGCAGCTTTCGGATGCTGCCACATATGCCCCGTCCGCCATCCTCCCGTAGCAAAGAGGCCGAAATCCACAGGGATCTCTTGCCGCAATCATTTTTGTTGAAGAAATTAACACCAGCGAATAAGCGCCTTCCAGTAAATTCATTGCATTGCTGACGGCTTCCTCAATGCTTGGTGTCATAAGTCTTTCTCTTGTAATCGCATAAGCGATGATTTCCGTGTCACTGGTTGTATGGAAAATTGCTCCCGATAATTCCAGCTTATCGCGCAGTTCCAACGAATTGGTAAGATTTCCATTGTGCGCCAGCGCCATCTTTCCTTTCTGATGAAAGACTTCTACAGGCTGACAGTTATTTCCAGTGTTTCCTCCGGTTGTTCCGTATCTTACGTGTCCCACCGCCATATTTCCCGTCGGGAAACGAGTCATTATTTCTTTGGAAAATACTTCACTGACAAGTCCCAGATCTTTATGGGAAGAAAAGGTACCGTCATCATTTACAACAATTCCGCAGCTTTCCTGTCCTCTGTGCTGCAGGGCATATAGTCCATAATAAACAATACCTGCAGTATTTTTCTTTTTTGTACCCATCACTCCGAACACACCGCACTCTTCATGAATAGCCATTACTTTATTCCCTCCTGCTGTATAGAGTATTCTGCTCATAAGCTGCAGCTTTACGCTATTAAATTATCGCGAAGGCGAGGAAGCTCATGCAACCGAAACAACACCCCGGCTATGAATATG
>CATJJD010000037.1 GCA_949740385.1 uncultured Lachnospiraceae bacterium | reverse complement strand
TCACCTCGTTCTTTAGTTCAATAAGTCTTTAATAATCGAAGCAATTGGTGCACAAGCGTGAATAATATTCAAACATAATGCCGTTAATAAGCAGACACTCATTGTTCCTCCGAACAATGCCGTCATCCCAGAAGCAAAATCATAGCTATCATGGTGATCACGATGTTTCCTAAAGAAGAAAATTGATAGCCATATGGTACCAATTAACGCAGCAATAAAAAGTACACCGCACAAAATAGATAGAACAATTGCTGATAATTGATATTGTTGAACCATTGTCTTAGCAACGGCCGGCAACTCGCTCAATTGTCCATTAAGTGTTTTAAGTAATTCTTGTTCTGCTTCATGCTTCATCTAGTCACACCTCTCATAAGTCTTTTCAAATATATCCTTATCAATAGCCCAGTGCTCACCATCAACGCCAGTAGCAATGTAGTCACCATATTTATTAATAGCTGTGAGTCCTTCTCTAGTAGGAAGAAAATATCTACTTCCTCCCTGATAGTAAGCAGAAGTTAACTCTGCTTTATCAACTATTTGGTATTTGTCTTTTATTTCTTTTGTCCCATCGAACTGTTCAGCCTCAATTAAGGCTGTCTTTCTGTATTTGTGTAGCATTAATTAATCACCGTCTCTTCTGGATAATTATTAGGATCAATTGGCCCGTTAACTACAAAGTCACTATCATTATAGAAAACAGCAGTCTGTGCTGTATTAAGCATGTCTGCAACCATTCTTTTTGCATTTTCTTCATTCTTAGCAATTACTAAATGACTGCCAAAATGTAATCCTTCACTTCTCATTACTTCGTAAATATGCATTACAAACGCTCCTTAATCTCATCAATCCGTTGCAAAAGTACATCAGCATACACTTGCATAGCGTTATATTGAATGACCATTAAGCGCCGTTCTTTATCACTCAATTGATCGTACTCTTCTGTGTGCATGAACTTATCTAGTCGATTCATTCTGCCTGCAACTTCCGCATTCCCTTTTAATAATTTGTCAATTAAATCCATTATTCTTCCTCCGTACTGATGTCATATTCATTTGCAATATCGTTAACCATTTGACGTTGAGAATCATTTTGTACAAGCAGCCTAAGTAGTATCGTCATTGCAACAGCGCATTGGATTCCATTATATTTTTCACCAGCTTTTTGAAAGTCCTTAATAACCTTATTAATAGTTTTTGGCTCTAATCCAGAATCTTTTATCATTTCTTCAACATTCATAATTATTTCTCCTCCACTAAACCATTTTCTAAGATTTGC
>CATJJD010000036.1 GCA_949740385.1 uncultured Lachnospiraceae bacterium | reverse complement strand
TCTTACTGATTATATTTGTAATTGCAGTACCTTGCGCTATGAGATACTTCAGTCTGGCAAAATTCAGGGAGGACCGATTTTTAGAATTTTGCTATAAGATCATGTTAGTCAGTGGTCTGTATTATATATTCTTTACAATAAGTATAGACTTTTTCAGGATTTATGCAGGATTGTTTCCGGTTGTGTATGTTGGTTATTCCAATGCTTTTGACAAAATGAAATCGAAAGACAATAAAAATATTTATCGCATTGCGTTGTTGATTTTTGCACTGTCATTATGCTATGCGTTTATAGGATTCAGATCGAATAATATATATAACTTTTTTCATTATAATTTGCTTATAAACACCAACTGAAAGGCTGTATTCTGACTGTAACGAGGTGATAAAAAATGAAAAGAAATAAGGTTGAATTCTCTGATAACAGAAAAAATCAGAAATCAGGTGTCATTTATGTACTTGCCCCTGCGCATTTTAAAACAGGAGGAATAGAATTGCTTCATCAGTTGGTTTATGAATTAAACCAGTCTGGAAGGAGAGCTACAGTTGTTTATTATAATTTGAGGATGAATAATAATATAAATCCACAGTTTAAAAAATATGTTAATTCATATATAACAGAGAATGAGATTGTGGACTCCGAAAGAAACATTTTAATTGTTCCCGAAACACGTGTGCAGTTATTGGCAAAGTTTAGAAAAATTAAAAAAGTGATATGGTGGCTTAGCGTTGATAATTATTACCCGACAATGTCATTCAAATCACATATTGAAAAATTTGGCGTTTTAAAAACATGCAAGCATGTATTACTTTATCGAGATATTTACAGAGACTGGGAACTTTCAGCTGTGGCAGATCTTCATTTGGTTCAGTCGGAATATGCAAAACAATTTCTGAAAAATCAGGGAATAAGCAAAGTGGTCAGGCTGTCAGATTACCTGAATGATCTTTATTTTGAAAAAAGAGCAGCTGAGAAGAGGAAAGATTACGTGTTTTATAATCCGGTAAAAGGCTTTGAATTTACAAAGAAGATAATCGACATGTCACCGGATATTAATTGGTTTGCTTTACAAAATATGACTACGCAAGAAGTAAGAGACTGTTTGTTGAAAGGGAAAGTTTATATAGATTTTGGAAATCATCCGGGGAAAGATCGTTTTCCGAGGGAGGCAGCAATGTTAGGCTGTTGTATAATCACTGGAAGACGGGGTGCAGCTGAAAATGAGATAGACATTCCGATAGCAGAT
>CATJJD010000035.1 GCA_949740385.1 uncultured Lachnospiraceae bacterium | reverse complement strand
TGGGTGTGGACGTACTTCCCAAATTTAACCGCGACACTACTGACCGTAATCGTACATCACCTTTTGCATTTACCGGAAATAAATTTGAATTCCGTATGCCCGGCTCCTCCAACAGCATTGCCTGCGCGAATATCATGCTGAACAGCGCAGTGGCAGAAAGTCTGAAGATTTATGCGGACAGACTGGAAAACGCAGAAAATTTTGAAGATGCACTGCATGAAATGATTCGCAGGACCATTAAAGATCATAAACGTGTTATTTTCAACGGGAATGGGTATGACGGCACATGGATTAAGGAGGCTGTGGAAAAGAGAGGGCTTCTCAACTATCGGACAACACCGGATTGTATGCCTCATTTACTGGATGAAAAAAATGTACGGATGCTGACTTCTCACAGAGTCTTTTCAGAAGCGGAGCTTAAGTCCAGATGCGAAATTATGCTGGAAAACTATTGTAACACGGTAAGGATTGAAGCAAACACCATGACCAATATGGCAAGGACCGAAATTGCGCCTGCAGTAAGCTCATATGTACTGGAGCTTGCAAATACAGCGGCGGCAAAAAAAGCGGCCGATGACTCAATTTCACGCAGTTATGAGACGGAGCTTTTGAAAAAGCTTGTAAGATTGGAAGATCAGATTGCGATCAGGACAGATGAACTGGAGGAAGCAGTGATGAAGCTTCAGGATGCAAAAGATGTGACGGCAGAATCCTATATGATTCGGGATTCTGTTTTAGGAAAAATGGGAGAATTAAGAGCTGCCTGTGATGAGGCAGAAACGATTACTGCAAAAAAATACTGGCCGTTTCCAACTTACGGCGATTTACTGTTCGGCGTAAGATAGGTTGATAAATTTAACCCGGACTGTGGTCATATGACATCAAAAACAGCAAATTCCCTCCCGGTTCTCTGATCCTGGGAAGGAATTTGCGAAAGCTTCTGATGGGAGGAAAAAGATATGGATGAGACTATAAAAGAGTTTGTGCAGGAAGCAGTAAACGGCGAAGTATTCGGAGTCTGGTTTTTAATCGGCGCCGCGCTGGTATTCTGGATGCAGGCAGGCTTTGCAATGGTAGAGGCAGGCTTTACCAGAGCAAAAAACACAGGAAATATCATTATGAAAAACCTGATGGATTTTTGTATCGGAACTGTAGTATTTATACTGATTGGTTTTGGGCTGCTGATGGGAGAAGGCCTGCTCGGATTTATCGGAAAACCAGGATTTGATCTGTTTACTGCATAT
>CATJJD010000034.1 GCA_949740385.1 uncultured Lachnospiraceae bacterium | reverse complement strand
CTGCAAAACGGAAGAGATCACCCAGTGCATCCAGAATGCCAACACCCAGATGTCCGCGCTCACCACCGCGATGGACAATATCAGCACCAACGCACAGCAGATTACGAAAATCGCCAAAGATATTGAAGATATTGCTTTCCAGACCAACATTCTGGCGCTCAACGCCTCCGTGGAGGCGGCAAGGAGCGGTGAGGCCGGAAAGGGCTTTGCCGTAGTAGCCGAGGAGGTCAAGGATCTGGCGGCAAGAAGCGCGGAATCCGCCCAGAGCGCTACTGAAATGATCACTTCCACCCAGTCGATTATTCAGACCGGCGTGGAATTAACCGCAGATACCGCAGAGTCCCTGCGCGTTATCTCCGATGTCTCCACACAGATCAGCGCCATCTCCGACCGGCTGGTGACGGCAGTCAACGGGCAGGAGGACGCCCTGGCCATTATGGAAGAGCGGATCGAGGCAATTTCCGCCATCGCAGACCGGAATCTGCAGAATGCCGGAGGAACGGAGGAGTCCAGCGGAATGCTGGCGAAGGAGGCGGAAGCGCTCCGGTCCAAAGTGCATAAGTTTATATTGAAGGAGGAAGATATTCGATGAAACGGATTACACGCATCGCTGCACTGCTGCTTCTTGCCGCACTGCTCTTTACCGGCTGCGGCGAGGACGAGACGGCTTTAAAGGACGGTTACTACACGGCGCAGGCGGCGGATTTCAATTTCGGCTGGAAAGAATATATTACGATCATGGTGAAGGGCGGCAGCATCGTCTCGGTGGAGTACAATGCGGAAAACGCCAGCGGCTTCATTAAAAGCTGGGACAACGCCTACATGCAGAATATGCTCCACTCCAACGGCACCTATCCGAACGAGTACACCCGCTACTACGCGGGACAGCTTCTGGAGGGACAGGGCGAGGGCGAAATCGAGGCCATCTCCGGAGCCTCCTCCTCCCACGCAAGCTTTCAGCTTCTCGTTCAGGCGGTACTGGAGCAGGCACACAAAGGAGACTCCAGCATAGTGCTGGTGGATACCGCACACAGCGAATCTTAAAAACAAAAGGGATAAACGTCACCATGAGGGCTGCCGGCGCAGCGGCAGCCCTCATCGGAACCGCTGTCTTTATTGCTGCAGTTCTCACCATGCGTGACAGCCGGCGGGCCGTCGTAGTGTACTGTCTGCATCAATGAAAATGACGAAAGGAGCAGCTATGAAGTACAAAGAACTATTTCTGCCATTCTGGACGGCG
>CATJJD010000033.1 GCA_949740385.1 uncultured Lachnospiraceae bacterium | reverse complement strand
GTATGGATTTTTCACTGAACACCTGCAAATGTCCCGGAGCGGAAATATGGCGATAGACAATATTACAACCCGTCATATTTGCAAACGACGCTACCGAAGGATGCCTTGGAACTTCAAAAACCAGTACGGCACCTTCATGCATATGATTATATACATAATTAATGAACCTTTGCGGTTCCTCCATATGCTCCAGCACATTAAAAAAAGAGACCACATCATTGCGGTAAATCATCTCATTCGTCTGCATGTTTTCATTCTCCAGATCAATATAGCAGTTCACTGCATTCAGCCCTTTGGAAACCATAAAACGGTATTCTCTTTCATCGGACTCGATTCCCTCCGCTCTGATCGAACTGTTCTCTGTAAGCCAGCTTAAAATTTCCCCTCCTCCACAGCCAATATCCAGCCATGAATTCAATTTCCTGCCTTCTTTTCGGCATACATCCAGAACAAAATTTATCTTTGGCGCCGTTATCATCTCTACCCGTTTGTCATACACAGCATCGTCTATATAAGAACTGCTGTTTGCCACCTCTTCCCCGCAATACAGACTCTGTACGTCCGGTATCTCTCCAAGAAACAACGACTGACACTGATCACATTGATAGTAGTCATATTTTCCCAAAAGCTTCACAAATAGAGTATTTTGCAGGCTTCCACATATCCTGCACTTTGGTTTTACCCCCCCCGATTCCTGATAATTCTTTTTAATCTGCAGTCTCGTTTTTTCGACAATTCCGCCAATATTTTCGATATTTCGATTAATGTCTCGCATATCAACTGCTTTCCCATATTTTACCAGCACAATCATTCTCCTTCCCCAGACATATCTTTTTACAAAATCATAGTTTTAGTACCGCCACTATGGTATCTGCAATGCCAAGTGCTGCAAGCCTCTCCCCATACAGGGAATCCAGCAGCGGATCATTAAAAGCGGCCCATTTCTTATGACCGCCCGGTTTTCCCCTGCATAACCAGTACAGATGATTTGACAGCGGGTACCGCTGTACCTGTTGCATCATGGAAATCTTAAGACTGCACTTTTTTGCAAGATCCTGCAGCGTGCGGCTGGTAAACAGATACAGATGACAGACCCAGTATGTAAATCTCTCAAAATCAGAGGATTCATAGAGTGAGAGAAGTGCGTCATCCGCATTTGGGACTTCTATAATGATGACGCCATCCGGGGCAAGGTGTTTTTTCTGCTTCTCCAGGCAGTCAACCGGGTCC
>CATJJD010000032.1 GCA_949740385.1 uncultured Lachnospiraceae bacterium | reverse complement strand
TGGGCTTCAATGAAATCCGAATAATTCTCGGTGTAATACGCCAGTTCTATCTGCTCAAAGCTGAAATCCGGCTGGGAAGAATCCTCCCGGCTCCCGGCAGTGGTATAACCCCGGTAGCAGTCCCAGTATACATTTTTCTTTTCCCGCTCCGCATCAATAGCGGCTCAGCGTAATCTTCACGCTGGAATGTCCGAGAATTTCACTGAGCGTCTTTACATCCATGCAGCTTTCCACGCAGTTTGTGGCAAATGTGTGGCGCAGTATATGAAAATGTCTGCTGCCAACGGCCGCCTCTCTCAATATATTTTGAAATCGGTACTGCATGGTTCTCGGCTCAAGCGGTTTATCACCGCCAAACACATAGGGCTGTTTTTTGTCAAGACCGTCCAGAAGGCCGAGAATCTCTGTCGTCACGGGAATTGTCCGCTTCGAGCTTTCGCTTTTCGGGTCAGACTCAAGGAGGATTGTCTTTGTGGGCTGTCCGCTTACTGCAATGCGCTGTACGGTTCTGTTTACTGTTAATGTCATACCCTTACAGTCAACGTCTGACCATTTCAGCGCACAGAGTTCCCCCAGACGCACGCCCGTGTACAGACAGAACCGAATTGCCGTCCGGAACCGGTCTGTGCGGCTGGTCGTACAGGCAAACAGGCTGGCCTGCTCCGTTTTGGAAAGCGTTTCAACCGGTTTTTTGCCGGACTTAACAGGAGGAAGCCGCAGCGCAGAAATGCTAAGAGCGTATTTTCGATTCGCGAATGTCAGTATCTGATTTACCACGCAGCAAATACTCTTTTGAATGCTTTCGGACAGATTTTTCTCTGATATGTGGTCAGAAATCTTTTGCGTAAAGAATTTATTTCCAATTTCCGGTAATAAAAATTCGCCTGTGGTTTTCTCAAGATGTGCTTTGCAGACAGAGCGGTATTTTATACAGGTAGAATATTTGCATTTAACCGCTATCACGTCAAGCCATTCCTGCGCGACCTGCATAAAGCGCACCTGATCAGCCCGTTCAGACAGAATGTTCCCCTCCGCTTCGAATCCACCGCTCCCCGGCATTTTTTCTGTTGACGGCCGGCGCAGCGTCTCTATTGCGGCAAATTTCTTTTCCTTTGCTTCCATATAAGTAGCGCCGTATACAGACCGGTAAACCGTCCTGCACTTCTTTTTGTCAAACGCCTTATAGCGCGCCTCCCACCTTCCGTCAGCTCTTTTTCTGATATTCTCAC
>CATJJD010000031.1 GCA_949740385.1 uncultured Lachnospiraceae bacterium | reverse complement strand
GCTTCATTCTTGCGACTGTTGCACCATCCTTCTTTAACTCGTATTCGTTTGAATATCCTTCTACTTGATCGAATATCTTTTTAGCTTTGTTTAGTATGGCTTGTTGTTCTTTTGTCATTGTTATTCTTCCTTTCTTTTTTATATCACTATGATATAGATATAAGAAATATTTTTTATTCCCTGTTCCTTTTGAACATCTTTATAATATATCATAGTGATATATATGTCAATATAAAAATAGAAAAAATCTATTTTTATTTTTTAGTAACTTTATAGCCGAATTTATCCGCCATTTCTTCAAGTCTATTTGTCATGTCGTCCCAGTAGTCAAACCGGCGATCTTCGCTTTTTTCAATTGCTTTATAGATTAATTCGTTTTTGTCTTTATCCGGATTGATTAAGTTATCCATATAATTCAAAGCCTTTTTATATTCGTTATAAGCTTTGTTTTTCTCTCGCCATCGTCTGTTAGCTTCTAACTGTGCTTTGCTTGCTTTTGCCATTAGTTTCACTCCCCTAATATATTGATATAGTATAAATAATCATATATAATTAACCATGTTAAAGGGCGCAAGTGGTGCAAGCACTCACGCCCCGACAATCTACTTATTTTGTCTGTAGCGCCTAACCTTTAGGGCGCTTTTTTATTGCAATAATTGCACTTATTACGGTAGCAATTACCACACTAAACACTTTACCGCTTGTAATTGTAAGCGTGATAGTCATGTATTACCAGACAAAAACAGTAGAGACAAACAGAAGGACATTTAAACCACTCCCTCATCTACTTATAATGTTGTAGAAAGTTGGCTTTTATCCTAGTTTGTAGATTGTCTAAGTTTGCGGAAAGTTTGCAAGTCTTCCCGCTCCCTATGTGTTTTATTATATCAGTTTAACCGCGTCACATTCTTAGGATTTAGATATTTCTTTCAGTCTTTCATCAATAAGCCCGCGCAATTCTTCCAATTCTTCCCGTGTAGCATCCTTTTTAATAAAGTTGCGCGCTCTTGACTTCTTTTGATTGCGGTAGGCTTCTTTTTTATGTGTGCGGTTGTATTCATTTACGCGGTCTATTTGTCGCTGGTGTGCTTCTTCTTTAGTATATTTCTTTACTTTTGGCATTTTATCGTCTTCTTTTTAACTCTTTTGCTTGTTGCCTTAATTTTTGGGCTTCTTTTAAGTCATTACATCCAGATTTAACTAGTCGATAGCTAACATATAGCCCAACT
>CATJJD010000030.1 GCA_949740385.1 uncultured Lachnospiraceae bacterium | reverse complement strand
CGCTTCATAATCTTCATTAGGTTCAGCTTCAAAATCGATCTTCCATCCACTAAAAATCGCTGATGTAATTAAGTCTTGCGCTTTTGTGAAATGATCAAGATGTGTCTCAGCCTTGTACGGCTTTTCTAATTCTTTTAACTTCATTCAGTCTTCCGCCCCTTTCCTTCCTCTGCTGCCATCATAAACTGCATTAATTGAAATGCCGGATCTACTCCCTGTTCCTTACATAACACGGTAATCGCTTGATATAGAACTCCCATAATCTCTTTAGGTTCAAACCCTAGCGCATAAAAGCCAGCTAAGCATTTATCTTTATTAACTTTTAAAACAATGGTTTCGCCATGTTTATTCATTTCTTCAAGCTCCTTATAAATCAATTAAGTTGGCAACTACAAAAGCAATAATCATCAATCCAATAATTAGGCCAAATATTGTTTCAAGGCTAACCTTGCTCCTTTTTTATAGCAACTAGTTTTGCCATATCATTCCATTCCACATTAATGCGCTGTATTTTACCAAGATAAAGACGAGTAACCACTATCCTGTCACTAGAAAGACCTTGATTGATTATTTCTCGGGTTGATTCCCTTGCCGTTAACTCAAAACCGTTACAAAATATAATCCGTGTTCCTGTTAAATGCTCTCTTTCCACTAGCTACTCACCTTCTTTCGATTTGCAATCCGAGCCTTTAACTTAGCGATATCCTCGGGGGATGCTTTCTTGTTTAGTTCCTTTTCATCTTTCTTACTCCATTCAGGCATTTTTTCTTGAATAGTTGGGCGCCTGCCGTGACTTATTCTAAATTGATTAGGTGTAATGCTATCTGTCACAAGGACATCATCAAATCGTCCATTAAACCACGTTGAACCATTCATTGGATGATACCAACTGTTGTTTTGCTCACAGTAAACTAAATACTTCTTCAATTGTTTTGCTAAATAATCATCTGTATTCTTAGCTGATTTTTTTCGCCATACCTTGTAATGGTTAAACGCTTCTCTTTTACCCCTTTTATTTGGATAGTCTTTCCAAAGTTTCTCAAAGTTAGCTTTAAGGGTAGACACAGACAGTGCATTGCTTGGCGATGCACTATGTTTATTAACATCAGTATTAGTTTTATTAGTATTAGTACTATCAGTATTTAGTAGTGTCGGATTTACCGTATCCGGTGAATCCGTATCCGGTTTAGCCGTATACGGAAAACCAGTAAGCGGT
>CATJJD010000029.1 GCA_949740385.1 uncultured Lachnospiraceae bacterium | reverse complement strand
TGGGAGTAAAAAAGTGAATATGCCAGTCCCTGAGCTGTACGTGATATTTACGGGAGAACGAAAAAATATTCCCGACACAATTTCACTGTCAGAAGATTTTTTTAACGGGGCAGACATTGCTGTCGATGCGCAGGTGAAGGTGCTGTATCGGGAAAATGAAAATGATATTATTGGGCAATATATCATCTTCTCTAAAGTATACAATGAGCAGAGAAAATTATACGGAAATACGAAACAGGCAGTAACAGAAACCATTCGCATCTGCAAGGACAGAAACGTGCTGAAGGAGTATCTCGAAAGCAGAGAACAGGAGGTTGTGGATATTATGATGACATTGTTTGATGACGAGCAGATTTTGAAAGCTTATACAAAGGATATTGAGAACCACACAGCAAAAGAAACAGCGCGGGAAACGGCCGAAAGAATGATTAAAGACGGAGAGATGCCGCTTGACAAAATTGCACGTTATGTGCCATCTTTATCCATGGACGAACTAAAGGAACTGGAAGCCGAGGTTATGCAGCCGGCGTAATCCGTCCCGTCAAAACTGAATATCATAACCGCGGCAGAGCATATGGAAACCGATAATCCATATGCTCTGTTTTGACATAAATACACCGCATTTCCGACGTCACACACCCAAAACCGCAATTTTTATTAAGACACCCGCCTTAAAACCTGCTATAATATCTGAAAAAGCAGGGAGGACACACAATGAAAGATCAAAAAGAAATTGTCAGAAAAGCAATTGATATATAGAGCAAAATCTCGAGAAAGAAATCAGCCTGGACAGCATAGCAAAAAATATCGGCTATTCCAAATTTCACCTCAACCGTATTTTTACAGCCCACACCGGAATTACATTACACAAATATCTGCAAAACCGCAGGCTGACGGCCGCTGCCGAAAAGCTTGTCAAAACCGACCGGCCCATCCTGCAGATTGCGTATGAGGCCGGGTATGATACGCAGCAGTCATTTTCCTATGCATTCCGACAGATGTATGCATGCCCGCCGAAAATGTACAGAGACCGCGGAATCTTTGCGCCAAAGCAAACGCGCATCACTATGTGCCGCGCATGTATTTCCGTGTGCCGCGCCCGTATTTCCGTTCACATAATCATTTCAGAGACAGAGAGGACTGCCGCATGAGTACGATTCCATACGTTATTGAACAGACCGGCCGCGGCGAAAG
>CATJJD010000028.1 GCA_949740385.1 uncultured Lachnospiraceae bacterium | reverse complement strand
GCATGTGAGTGAGATAAAAATACACTAAATTTTTGCTTTGTTGGGAACCAGCTCTCCTGTAACTTAGTACCGTCAATCACTCCATCTATTCCTATAAATTCTTTTAGGCTACTTTGAATGTCAGTTTGTATTTGGGCATAGTATTCTTTCCCTATAGATTCATATTCCTTGAAGTCCGAATATACAACATCATTTAATTTAAATTTTGAAAACATGATAACCTCCTCAAACAATATGAATTAGGACAAGTAAGACAACGGAAATCGAAAGATACAACGGAGTAATCGAGATGTTTTTTATCATAAGGCATGGAATTGCCGATACTTTTTCTTTGAATTCGCTTGTATTCATAGAAAAGTCAACCAAATTGTCATCACTTATCTTTGAAACTTTATTGTATAATTCCCTAAAAAGTTTCTCTTGCTTCAAATAATAAGCATCCAAAAACCAAAACACGACATTTAGAACCAATGCACAGGCATATATCCTCCAATCGCTCTCTTTAAACGATAATGCCACAATAGCTGCAATGATAGTAACATTCCAGCCTTTTAAGTAAAAGGAATTCGATGCCATTCTTGATATTGCAGACTGTATATAATCCATATGTTTGTATTTATTTTCCATAATAAGAAACTCCTTTACACATTTATACTTTCGCCTTCAATTAGAGCCAATGTCTTATAATCAGAATCTAAAAACCATGTATCGTTCATTTTATCAAGATGGAAATTCTTTTCATCTATAGCTTCTTTAGAAATACAATAAATCGGCTTTCTCAATTCTGTAAAATAATTCAATTCATATTTACACCAAATAGAATGGAGTGAGTTTTCCGATACAACAAAAATCATTGCCTTGGATTGTTCCATCCGTTTTTCGAGTACTTTTAATGTGGCTTTGCAGAGCAAATGTCGTTTTAAATAATCAACATCATTAATCCAGTCACAAAATATGTTCTTTCCGTCTTGATTCTCAGCCTGTATTAATTTCTGGACATAGGTGCTGTCCTTACTACTATGAGATATAAAAAAGTCATATTCTTTGATTTTTTGCTCCCTTGAATTTTCTATTCTATACTCAAGTTCATTAGGATTCTGTGGGATTTCATATGTTTCAAATGGGTACACCTCTTTAAGAAATTTTTTTCTCTTTTTATTTTTGGTGTGTACCTGCATATATTTTTGTCGTCTT
>CATJJD010000027.1 GCA_949740385.1 uncultured Lachnospiraceae bacterium | reverse complement strand
TGCAGGTGTTTCTGGCGTCGCTGGGATTCTTCGGAAATGAGTACATCGCGGTGGAGCGCGGGCCGGGGGAGACGGAATCGGTGTTTCTGAGAAGCTTTGCAGAACGAAACAAAACCGACCGGAGTGCCGGCGTCAGCTGTACCGGGAGGGTGTTTGACGAGGCGTTTCTGGCAGAGATCCGGGAGGCGTTTGCTCCGTACCAGAACGAGACGGACGAGGCGCACCGCATGACGGACGGCTACAGGGCAGGCGCCGAAGACTACGAGATCGTGCTGGATCGCCTGAAAATGTACACGGGGCGGTACGGAGACGGGTACGCGGCGGCGCTGGTTTCGTCGGAGAAGGAATTTTACGCACTGATGCAGGAGCGGAGAGAGAAGCTCTGGGACGAGTATTTTCTTCTGGGAAAAGAGGAGCGGGCCCACTGGCAGGAAATGCAGGAGAGGCAGCCGGATAAGCTCACGTTCGAGTACTGCTATGCCTGGGAGGAGATCATCGGGATGCAGGGCATGTATTTTACCCACATGCTTCTGGTGTTTTTCTTTGCGGTGACGATGACCTTTGTATTTTTGAACGAGGTCAGCCGGAACACGGACCAGATTATCTTATGTACGAAAAAGGGACGGTCGCAGCTCTACGCCGCAAAGCTTCTGGCCGCGGAGCTTGTGTCCCTTGTGACGACGGGGCTGTTTGCGCTGACACTCATGGCGGGCAGATTTCTGACTTACGGGCCGGAGGGCTTTTTCGCCCGGTTTACGGACGCCGTGGCGCCCTGGTATCCGGGAGACCTCACCATGGGCCAGTGCAGCCTTATCTTTCTGCTCGTTCTGCTGCTGTCCTCTGTTCTGATCACGCTGATCGCCTGTCTTTTGTCCTTTGTCACAAAAAACGGCGTGGCGTCTGTCTCGGTTCTTGTGGCCGGGCTGTTTGCCGCAAGGCTCGTCCCGATTCCGGCGGACTTTGCGTTTATCGGCAAGCTCTGGAACACGCTGCCCATCAACGTGCTCAAGTGGGATGAGGGCTTTTCGGATATGCGGCTGTTTCGCGTGCCGTGGGGCTGGCTGACCGTGTGGCAACTTGCGCTGATTCTGTACGCTGTCTGCATCGCTGCGCTGATTTTTGCGGGAAAGAGAATTTACTGCCGGACGCAGATCAGCGGAAGATAGCGGAAGATAGACGGATATGCCG
>CATJJD010000026.1 GCA_949740385.1 uncultured Lachnospiraceae bacterium | reverse complement strand
GTCTTCATAAATCTTTTGGAGGCATGGAAAACAGATACCTGTTATGTGCCAGCAGTTATCTGGCATGGGATATGACCCTTTTTTTCCTTTTTCGCAACAGGATGTACAAGTGGGGATATTTTACGCCTGTAGAGGAATACACAAAGGCGGAATGCGTCAGGCATGGTTTCGTTAAATGTTTCCGGCTGGTTTGGGTTGCAAGGCTAATTTGGTGGAAACACCCAGAATTGGTGTTCTGTCTGGCTGAGAAACTGAGAGCGGCGGGATTTCGGTTTGAGATAACGATGCTTGGAGACGGCCCCTTAAAGTCTCGGCTGGAGGAAGAAATCAAAAAACGCCGTCTGGAAGATTGTGTCTTGCTGTCCGGCGTACAGCCGTATTTTAAAGTCAGGGAATATATGAGGAATGCGGATATCTTTCTTTTTACGTCTGATTTTCACGAGGGCTGGGGAGCTGTCCTTAATGAGGCAATGGACAGCGGATGTGCATGTGTGGCCAGCCATGCGGCCGGGAGTACGGGGTTTTTGATACGGCATAGGGAGAATGGACTGATTTACAGAAATGGAGATTTTGAAGATTTTCATGAAAAGGTTGTCATGCTTATGAACGATGATGGATTCAGGGAGAAGATTGCCGGAAATGCATACGATACAATTCGAAAACTGTGGAATGGGAAGGAAGCGGCAGAACGTTTTCTGGAATTGTACCGCTGCATACAAAGAAAAGGAAGCACGCCCTTTCAGGACGGCCCCTGTAGTGTCGCATCCCCCGTGTCTCAGCGCAAAATGCCGGAATATCTTGGGATTGGCAGATAAACCGATACCGTCTGGAACGTCGAGAAACATATAATCTGGAGGATTGAACGGATGCCGGATAAGTTGCGAAATGTATATTTAAGAATCAGAGGTTCGCAGATTAAGATGGGGGCGGTGATTTCCTATCTTGCTATTGCTGTAAATTGTGTGATAGCGCTTCTTTATCTTCCGTGGATGGCGGACGTTATCGGACAGACGAATTACGGATTGTACACGCTTGCGTCCTCTTTTATCAGCCTGTTTATGATTGATTTTGGATTGGGCTCCGCCGTGTCAAGGTTTTTGGCGAAGTATCGTGCGGAGGGCAGGAAGGATGAGTCAGATTATTTTATGTCAGTATTCCTGAAACTGT
>CATJJD010000025.1 GCA_949740385.1 uncultured Lachnospiraceae bacterium | reverse complement strand
CGCGCTGGATGCGGATAACGAGGTAATCGGCTATCAGTTTGTTTCTCTCGGAAAGATGACGGACTTCATTAAGAAGGGCGACGACCCGAACACGGCATGGGAGAAGGCGAAGGGGCAGTACGGCCGCGTAGCTGACGCAGCAAGGATTATCGACCCGAGACAGGAGTAGTCTTTATCATACGTGAAAGGAGAATCGAGACAATGGCTTTATTTGAATCATATGAAAGAAGAATCGATCAGATTAACGCTGTGTTAAGCAGCTATGGAATCAGTTCTGTGGAAGAGGCGGAGAAGATCACGAAGGACGCCGGGCTGGACGTGTACGAGCAGGTGAAGAAGATCCAGCCGATCTGTTTTGAGAACGCGTGCTGGGCTTACACCGTCGGCGCTGCGATCGCAATTAAGAAGGGCTGCAGACGCGCCGCCGACGCCGCTGCCGCGATCGGAGAGGGGCTTCAGGCTTTCTGTATTCCGGGCTCCGTTGCGGATCACCGCAAGGTTGGTATCGGACACGGAAATCTTGGAAAGATGCTTCTCGAGGAGGAGACCGAGTGCTTCTGTTTTCTGGCAGGACATGAGTCCTTTGCTGCTGCGGAGGGAGCGATCGGTATTGCGGAGAAGGCGAACAAGGTTCGTCAGAAACCGCTTCGCGTGATCTTAAACGGACTTGGCAAGGATGCGGCGCAGATTATTTCCCGCATCAACGGTTTTACTTTTGTGGAGACACAGTACGACTACAAAGAGGCGAAGCTGAATGTGGTTTATGAGAAGGCTTACTCGGAAGGCCTGCGCGCGACCGTTAAGTGCTACGGCGCTGACGACGTGCAGGAGGGCGTTGCGATCATGCACCACGAGAACGTCGGCGTTTCCATCACCGGAAATTCCACGAACCCGACCCGCTTCCAACATCCGGTGGCAGGTACATACAAGAAGGAGTGCGTGGAGCAGGGCAAGAAGTACTTCTCGGTAGCTTCCGGAGGCGGTACCGGACGTACGCTTCACCCGGACAACATGGCTGCAGGCCCGGCTTCCTACGGTATGACCGACACGCTGGGACGTATGCACTCCGACGCACAGTTTGCGGGCTCTTCCTCCGTACCGGCCCATGTGGAGATGATGGGACTGATCGGTATGGGCAATAACCCGATGGTTGG
>CATJJD010000024.1 GCA_949740385.1 uncultured Lachnospiraceae bacterium | reverse complement strand
TTTTAAAGTTTCTCAACGAACAGGAGTATTAAACCGCAGGACAACAGGGCAGCGGCAGATTTACATTACGCGGGCCTGCGCATAAAAAAGGCTGTTTTTGCAACAGCCTTTTTGTTTTCCGCCGGTTTCATCCGTTTTAATTGCTTTTCCGTATATCCTTAAGCGCGGCTCCCAGTTTTATGGGATTGCCGTATCGAAGCGTACCCATACGATAGAGTTTCGCTCCCAGCAGGCCCGTTCCGGCAATGGACAGAACCAAAATCAGGAAAGAAACCACGATCTCCCAGGCAGCCACAGTGCCCATGGCAATCCGGGCAAACATTGTGCTGTAGGAACTGACCGGAAGAAAAGACAACACCTTGATCACTTCCCCGTCTACATTATTGAGCTGTAATAAAGAGAAGAAATACACCAGCATGATCACCACCATCAGCCCGGAAACACTCTTGCTGACATCCTCCGTCTTGCTTACCAGGGCGCCCATTGCCCCATAGAGGAAGGCGTAGAAGAGATATCCTCCCAGACCGAAGAAAGCAAAAGCCGCCAAAACTTCTCCGGGAATGTGCAGAAACATATCCAGCATGCCTCCCCACTGTTCCCTATTGACCTGGTACGCCAGCAAAATCACCCCCAGCAAAACGCCCATCTGAAACACTCCGGCTATAGCCCCGGCGATCACCTTGCCGAACAACAGACTGTTGGGCGATGTACTCGTAACCAGCACCTCTATGGCTCTGTTGCTCTTCTCGTTGGTGACGGAGACCGCAATCATCTGGCCATAATAAACAATCAGCATAAACACAATGATCACCAGTAAATAACAGTACCAATAATTGCTTCCGGAATCCTTGTTCAGTATCTGTTCCGTCACGGTAATAGGCACATCATACATAAGGGAAATCTCCTCCAGATCCAGATCCCGATCCCGGCAGTAGTCCATTCTGTAGAATAGCTTCATGGCCTGCTCAAACATAGCGGCATTGTGGTCCGTCATGCTTTTGTTAAACACAAAATACTCGTATTCCGTTTTTCCCGTTACCAGAAACCCTGCCGCTGCCTCCTGGGACTCCACTGCCTTCTGCAGAGCATCCGCATCCTCCGCCGCCTGCCAAAGCACCTCCGGAAACATTTCCTGCAGAATCTCCGCC
>CATJJD010000023.1 GCA_949740385.1 uncultured Lachnospiraceae bacterium | reverse complement strand
GTGTTTTCTGAATTTACTGTTTAAGGTTTCTTGATTCCTCAAGATTTATGATTCTCAAAATCTTTCAAGGTTGTTTTCACTGTTCAGTTGTCAGGGTTCCGTTTGTTGTTGTTTGCGGCAACTTCTTAAGTATATCAGGTTCATCGCTGTTTGTCAACAACTTTTTTTATTTTTTTTGAAAGCTCTTTGCTTTCGTGTTTGCTGTTGTGAATCAGCTTGCTTATAATATCACGCGGTCAGCCTCTTGTCAACACCTTTTTGTTTTTTTTGCTAATTTTTTGTATTTTTCTCAGAAACTTCCGGATTCAGTCATAAAGGAGGGCTGTTTCAGGCCTAACGATTCTTTCAGAAATGCCGCAAGCTGGCTGCGGGACTCCCCCGGGTGAAGCACCTCTTCCACCATATCATATTTACGATTCCCCTCATCGACGAAATAAGTCATTGTTGTTCTGTTCAAAGACATAGCGTCCAGGGGCCAGCCCTCATGCCTTTTATCCGAAACGCGGTCTGTCATATAAAAGGAGGAGTGCCGGGCCTCGTCCGGGTTTTCCATATAAGAATACACTTTCCCGTGATTGTACACGGCGATCCCGTCCAGATAATACGCCGCACACATTCCGCCGAGGGAGTGAACCAGATTCGTATACCATAAGATCATCTCCTCATCATTCAGTCTTTTGCCCCCGCCGGGAGTTCGCACATTCAGCCCCGGCTGTCTGCTGTCATCCAGCGGCAGACCTTCAAAATAAAGACCGGAATCATTGCAGATTACAAGGTCAGAGAATTGCCCGTAAAACCGCGCCTTGATCACCGCGTTCTCTTCCGGCGTCTTCCCGGTCTCGTCAGGATGCACATCAATCTGCAGATCCTGCAGCGTACAGATCGAAGCCTCTGTCCCTTTTAGCAATTCCTCAAATCTTCCGACCTTTGACGGGTTGGTTGTGCCGATCAGTACTTTTATCAACCCTGTTCCTCCTTCCCTTCATTCTATTCCCTGCGCGCATGTTCGCACACACTCTTTTGACTACAGTACAAAAGCTCCGCAATCATTCAATTGCGGAGCTTCTCAGCGCAGAAGGAGGGATTTGAACCCTCGCGCCGCTATTAACGACCTGCACCCTTTCCAGGGGTGTCCCTTCAGCCTC
>CATJJD010000022.1 GCA_949740385.1 uncultured Lachnospiraceae bacterium | reverse complement strand
AGCCACCGCACATATCGGTAAGGATGGTAGCCGTTTCTGACCATAAGTTTCGGGTTCCATTTTATTCTGTATCTTGCGGCTCCTGGATCAGTCGGCTTCACCTTTTCGTTTATTTTCATAAACAATTTGTCCGGATACTCAGCCAGATGCTCATACAGCCCTCTTTTAACCAACAGATCATTCCCTGATCCATAGTAGGCATGCGTGTATTTTCTGCCGGACTTTACCGCCAGTTTCATCATTGCAATCGTGGCCGCCATCATTTCAAAGCTCGCCCACTTCACCTCATATTTACTGATTACCCTGATTCTCTTATCCTTGATGATCCGGCTTATCATCCCGCTGTTTTTCCGGTCTACGTGAATATAAATATCACAGTCACCGTACAAAAGAATCTGTTTCAAAAACATATTCAGCTGTTCCGGTTTATTATGTACCAGCAGAAAATAGGCCAGCTTTATATCCCCGGATTTGATATCTGTATTTGCTTCGGTCCCAGGCATCCCTTTTCCTCCATAAGATTCCATCTGTTAATCTTCAGATAATCCAAATAGTTCCGGAATATCCGTAATTTTTCTGACTGACAACTGATTGATACTTTCTCCTGCGCCAAAATAAACGCCGTCCTCATTTCTGAACCATATGCTCTTCATTCCAAGCTGCTTCGGCGCACGAAAATCCTTACTGAGATTATCACCGACATATCCCATATCTGCAGCATTTAACCGCCAGCGTGCAGCCATAATGCGAAAGGCAATATCGCAGGGCTTGCGGAACTGAATTCCTCCCAGCTCATCCGTTATAATGATATTTTCATAACCGATTATTTTATCCAGACCAAGGGCGCTTATTTTATTCTTCTGTCCTTCCGGTCTCCCATCCGTAATTATTCCCACTCTGACATCTCTGCATTTCAACCGTTTTATCAGTTCTTCCACTCCACCGTAAAGATGTAAAACCGGCTTATGAGATCTGTAACAGTCCAGAACCTTCTCTCTCTCGTCTTCTCTTCCAAGCTCTCTCAGCAGCTCGTCTATCGCCGATTTTCCGGCTTCAAAATACCCCCATAGCTTATCTTCATACGCTCCGTCCAGATAATCGCTCACGGCTTTATATCCGGATCTGATATATTCTTTTT
>CATJJD010000021.1 GCA_949740385.1 uncultured Lachnospiraceae bacterium | reverse complement strand
GCCAAATCTTCAAAGTGTCCCGCAAGAATACGGGACGAGAAGAACTGACGGTCAGTAATTTTGCTGCGCTTCTCATTGAGGCGCTGCTTCACAAGTTTATGATTCACCCTTGCCATAATAGGGTAATCCTCCTTTCTTTTCGGTTTATACTGCTGCCCGTGTCCTGGATGGTGCAAAAATCGGTTCCAGCACGGTGCTGATCAATGCCTCACGGTCCATTTCATCTGCAGTAGCTTTGCTGATAATGGTATAAAGTGCCGAAAGATAAACATCCCCAGTGATTTCCGTACTGATAATCCAGTCAATCAGGCTCCGCATTCCATAAGAGCCGTCCGTGATGCTGTTCCTGCGGCAATATTCCGCCAAATCATTGACCACCTGCACCATCTGCGATACCTGGTATTCATCGGTTGCCTCCGTAACGGACATGGCACGCTGTACCATCACTTCCAGTTCCGGAAGCTCCACATCCCGCACCAGGCTCATCCTGTCAATAACAGACTGGTTCATGCCGCGGCACCCTTCGTAACTGATATTTGTTGTCACAACGACCACTGCATCCGGATGACGTTCAATCATCTCGCCTGTAGGCAGGGTAATCGTGCCAGACTGTTCCAAAAGGGAATTCAGACCAACCAGAACGCCTGGCTGCACAATTGTGGAAGGCTCCTGGATCTCAATAACATATCCATTCTTCAGGGCCTTGATAAAATCTGTCTCCACATAACTGTAAGTCTGCCCGCTGCTCTTAGAAGTCTCATCGCGCTTAGAAAGGGCACGCACTTTTTCCGTCACCTTATCCAGAACAATCCGCATACAATCCTGTGATGTGGCAGCGGCGTTTTCAGTTCCGGTAAGCATCTGGTAAACGCCTGCCGGATCATAATCCATATCATCCAAATCAGGCAATCCCATCAGCTTGGACACATTAGCGTAATTGATGCCTCACATGCTTTTAAGGATTTCTTTCTCCTTATCAAGCTGTGCATCGCCGGTTGACGCCGGATCGGAATCCGGGAAAATCATACCGACAAAATCGAATATCTCCGTACCGGCTGAGCAGGTATATTTCATGTAAGGCAGATGTAGCCCGGAAGCAACCGCTTTGGCTCCCATTGTCTTACCGGTGC
>CATJJD010000020.1 GCA_949740385.1 uncultured Lachnospiraceae bacterium | reverse complement strand
GGGCACGGGCAGTACGAGGTTTGTCCCCGCGACCTCACGTTTGTAACGGGCGATGATGCGCTTGGTAATGCCGCACAGCTTGATTTTGAACGGCGTGGCAGTCTTCTGCCGATTCTTGACAATCCATAAATCCCCGTCGAACGAGCGTTGAATCATCTCCTGCGTCAGCCCCTTGACATCGGCATGAGCCATGCCCGTGAAGCACGAGAAGACGAACATGTCGCGCACCTTGCCGTAGCCCTCGAATGCGAACTTGTGCTTCATCAACGCCTGCAACTCGGATTCGATGAGGTAGCCGCGTTCTTTGGTCGTCTTTTTCGGATGGTAATCGGCGAACGGATTGCGTGCGATCACACCCGCGTTGTGCGCTTTCGTGACGATCATCTTCAACGGTTTGGTGTAGATGCAGACGCACGAGGGTGTCAACCCTTTCTCACCGCGCAGGTAGAGGTCGTAGTCGGTAATGAAAGTCTCTGTCAACTCTTTCAACGGAATATCCTCGCGATGCAGTTTCTCGGCAAGGAACTCCGCCAACCGCTTGCGCACGTTGTCGTATTTGCGATAGGTAGACTGCGCCCGATCGACACCGACATGCTGCTTGAAATCGCGGTTGAATTTGTCGAACGCTTCCAACAGCGTTTCGTACTCCTCGCCCATGCCGAGGTAGGCCTGCTTCACCCGCTCAGCCGTGACGTAAGCATCGCGGTCGGAAATACGCTGATAGTGCCGCTCGATTTGAGTGCGGATATGCTCCAATTTACGGTTGACCGTCTGCGCTTCGTGGCTCTTGCCCGCAGCCTTGTTGGCTTTGGAGTCCCACAAGGCGGGCGGCAGGGTTACACGGCAGTTGACGAACGTGCTTTGACCGTTCACCGTAAGGCGGGCATAGACGGGAATACGTCCCTCCTTCATGCGCTGTTTGTTCACATAGAACAGGATTTTGAATGTGCTTCTTCTCATAACAGTTTTACAGATTGCAAAGTTAACCGGTTATGAGTCCAGAACCAATACGAAGAATTACGCAAAACAATGAATAAGAATACATTGCAAGAATAAATCGGGCCGACTGTCCGATTCTTCGGCTGCCGAATCGCCGTTAACGATTTGTTAACCGAACTCCTGCTT
>CATJJD010000019.1 GCA_949740385.1 uncultured Lachnospiraceae bacterium | reverse complement strand
TAAACCAAACGGCCCTAATAATAATCCAGCACCTGCACCTAATACCATATTAGGAGCAGATTTCTTCATATAATCTCTAGCATTCTTAGATATCAATCCAGATCTAGGATCAACAGCATTACCAAATAGAGCTTCTTGTATGGCAGAAGACTTCTTAGCTAATCCTATACCCGCACCAATAACGGCACCACCAACCATACCAAATGGGGTAAGTAATCCTAATATACCACCTACTGTACCGTAAGTAGCCATATCAGGAACATTTCTCTTCATCCATTGTTGTGCTTCTCTAGATATAAGACCACCAGATCTACCATCATCATTACCATCTTTATCTACAAGCTTATCTCCAAATAATATTTGTTTAGCTTTATCACTTACACCTACAAATCCAGCACCGGCACCAATAGCAGCACCAAGTAATGGATTACCAGCTAATAAACCAATAGCAGCACCTAATAGAGCATTACCCGTCATCTTAGGAGCATACTTTTTAATTACTTTCATAGCATCATCGACGTTTTCTACACTGTCTTTCTCAGCAGCCTGTAGACCGAAACGTCTCATGACGCCTCTAACACCACTAGAAGCTGTATCTCTCATTCTATCTAAGAAACCATCTTCTACTACAGTATGAATTTGTCCGCCTTTAGGATTAGATTCATAGTGATGCCATTTACCATCTTCTCCTCTAGTATATACTTTACCATCTATAGTTCTGGTAGGAGCATTACTAGCATCGGCATTCATCATAATACCAGCTTTACGATAAAGCTTAGATATTACATTCTGCTCATTAGCTTTTTCTACAAATTTATCCTTATTAGTAGGAAGAATAGTAGTACCAGCTTTTATATCATATAATCCTGTCTTAGGAACCCTACCAAATAATCCATTTTTACCATATAATTCGCCTTCCGATAAGGCAGATATAGTATCTTCTCCAAAATAACCACCATCCGCAGAGCTTTCTACAGTACCACTAGAAGCTCCAGAAGATTGTGTTCGTCTAGATCTAGATCTAGGACCTCTTGGTCTGTTAATAAAAGGTAATCCTCCATCATATGTAGGAGTAGTTTGTACCACTTTTACCGTATCACCATTAGTGATCTTCTTAAAG
>CATJJD010000018.1 GCA_949740385.1 uncultured Lachnospiraceae bacterium | reverse complement strand
GTAAGAATCAACTCCGTCTTACCGTCATCGTACGTAAGCTCAATCTGCGCAATGAGTGCTGTACGCGCGCCGTAACAGCTGCCCTGTCCATAAAATCCCAAAATTCCTTTATACCAGCCATTGCCGACTGTAACCTCCAAACGGTTATTTTTCCCAGTCTGAGCTGTGATGTCGTAAGTCTGATACTGCAGACGACGCTGGTAGGATGTCCAGCCCGGCGTAAAGCGGGCATCTCCTACCCTTTTGCCGTTCAATTTCATCTCATACAGCCCCAAAGCGCTTACATATATCCTTGCGCCTTCAACATTTTTCTCTGCTGAAAACTCCTTTATAAATACCGCACAGGGCTCCAGGTCATCTGCAAAACCGTGGGTAATCCAGTCAGCCCTGAAATTCTCATATGACATAAGCCCCGTCTCAAAAAATCCTTCTGCAGCCGCGCATTCCCCTTTTTGATCCGTAACCTCAACACGCAGGTTATAGCGGGTTTTTGGGATGAGCGCTTCTCCTCCATAGGGGATATACAGCGAGCAGTCCGTATTCACGTTGCCTGTGTCCCATACCGTTTTTTTGTCCGTGGAAACAATGATTCGATAATTTTTTTGTACAATATCTTTTTCCGTGGATTTTAATTTCCATGAGAAAGCCGGACATATTTCATCAATGCCGACAGGATCGCGCCTGTACTCGGTTTCTAAATCATAAATGCTAAGCACGTCTGTATCCCTCCTGATTCATTTCTTCACTCGCTGCAGATTCGGAAAAAATAAGTGCAGACTGTAATTCCCGGCACACCTACCGAAAGGACTATCAACACCCGGCGACAACTGTCCCTGTCCAAATATGCACGATGTATTTTATAAATTTATTATAATGACGAAATATTTTTTCAACAATGTGCTAATCAATCAACTTTTATTGACCTTTTTTAAGACACATGGCATAATACACATAAGAATATTACAATTTTTTGTGCTATTTGCTAAAAGGGGCGTTTCTATGATTAACAGAGAAAAACTGATGCGTGAATTAACGGAATATACAGAAGACGAAAAAATATATAAAAAATATTACGAGCTCAGGAATGATCCTCAGGCCCGCAGACTGTACC
>CATJJD010000017.1 GCA_949740385.1 uncultured Lachnospiraceae bacterium | reverse complement strand
AGAGAGGGAGAGGACGATGGGGCTGGAACAGTATTCCAAAGCGGTGCAGGAAACCGCACAGAACCTGCGTATTATAGACGATGCACTGTTCCGGCTGGTGGCGGAGCAGAAACTGGTGTGCCAGGAGATTTTAAGAACCCTTTTAGACATGCCGGAGCTTATGGTGGAATCCGTGACGGCGCAGTCCGTTTTAAAGAGCATGCACCGTGAGGTCACGCTGGATGCGCACTGCATCGTCAAAGGCGGAAAGCACGTCGATATCGAAATGCAGAAAGGGTCCGGCAATGATGACATTCTGCGGACGCGCTTCCACGCGTCGGCGCTCACAGCCGCGTATACGCCAAAGGGGACGGAATTCTCCGACATCCCGGAGGTCGCCATTGTATATATCACGGAATATGATGCGCTGGGCAACGGGCAGATCTTCACGCATGTGAAACGTTGCATGGAAACCGGAAAGGGGTATGTGCCGGTCACAGACCGGGAGGATATCTATTTTGCCAGTACGGCAGTAAAGGACGAAAGCGACCGCTCCCGTCTGCTGCAGCTGTTCCTGCGAAAGGATGCATTTGAGGATAAAGCGTATCCGGAGCTGAGCCGGGCGGTAACATATTTCAAAACGACGGAAGGGGGATATGAAAAAGTGTGCAAGACAGTCGAGGATTATGCAAAAGCCTTTGCAAAAGATTATGCAGAAGATTATGGCAGACAGTGCCGTATAGAGGGACGGCGAGAGGGACGGCGAGAGGGACGGCGAGAGGGACGGCGAGAGGGATGGCGAGAGGGACAGGAAAATCTGATTTCCAGAATGCTTTCCTCCGGAAAAACGCCGGAAGAGATAGCAGAGTTCACCGGAATCGCGCTGGAGGAAGTGGAGGCGGTTGAGGCGTCATTGTGCGCAGAAGTGTAGCAAAAGCCGTTCACCGGAAGGAAGTCCTGCCGGAGGCTTTTATATCGGTACGGCGGGGCGGTTTTGGCGGTGCTTTGTACACATGTGTCTGGTGAAGAGAGAGGGAGAGGACGATGGGGCTGGAACAGTATTCCAAAGCGGTGCAGGAAACCGCACAGAACCTGCGTATTATAGACGATGCACTGTTCCGGCTGGT
>CATJJD010000016.1 GCA_949740385.1 uncultured Lachnospiraceae bacterium | reverse complement strand
CACCAAGCAGGCGCTCCGTCCGTGAAAACTGTTCCCGCATACCTCTCTCCTACATCTGCTCAAGGAGCCCCTCAATTCCCCGCTCCTCATAGACCGCCTTATAGTAACGAACCTCTTCCTTAATAATGTCGTCGATCACCTGCATGCCGAGAAGCTCCACCGGCGCCCTGTCGTCGGTCATCCGAAGTTCCCCGGCCTCGTAGTCCTCAAGCCCCGCAGCCGCCGTCCCGATCATTGCTGCCAGAGCTGCGTCTTTTTCCATGGCAGCATTTTTCATAAGCCGCTCTGTCACATAAGGATTGTTGCTGGCAAACAGCTCCCGGTTCGTGGTAAAAGGCACATCAACGGTACACACCTGCGAGAACACGCCGGCAATGGTGTCCGCCAGATAGTCGTTGATGCTGCCCTCCTTCGACCCCCGCATATTCATGTTCACAACCATCACCCCGTCCTCTGTCAGAGCCTTCTGCACCAACATAAAAAACTCCGTGGACGACATCTGAAACGGGATCGTGATGTCCTGGTAGGCGTCCACCATAATAATGTCGTATGTTTTGTCCACCGCATTCAGGTACGCCCTGCCGTCGTATGCGGTCACCAGCACATCCTCCGACAACGAAAAAAAGCTGCGGGACAGGTCGATAATCTTCTGGTCGATCTCCACGCCCTCAATGTCCATATTGTCAAAATAGCGCATACACTGGGTGGCGTATGTGCCCGTCCCCATGCCAAGGATCAGCACATTCATCCGCTCCTTCTCGTACACGCCCCCCATGTAGGGAGCCAGCATGGCGTAATCGTAGTACATGCCCGTCAGCCCCTCCTCCTTCACAAAGACAGACTGCACCCCAAACAGCACGTTGGTGGACAGAATGGCCGACTGCGGGTCATCCTTCACCTGCAGATAGTTGTAGATCGACTCCCCCTCGTAGGCAAGCCCGCCCTCCCAGAAGGCAAAGCTGCTTTCGTGTCCGAACACACAGCACACAAGAAAGATTGCAAGAGAAGACGCCACCCGCTTTTTCCCGGTCTTTGTACTGACAAAATAGATGATCCCCAGGGCAAGCAGAATGCCCGCAAAAAT
>CATJJD010000015.1 GCA_949740385.1 uncultured Lachnospiraceae bacterium | reverse complement strand
GAATCCCTCTCGAAAAATGCTGTGATAATGATCTCTTCTCCATGACCCCGTGACAGATATTCATGAAGAGAAACAATGGTAAGTCCGCCGATCGTCCTGCCCCATTTTGTCTCATCACCATCTATGACTGCAATAATATTATCTTTTCCAAAAAACTGAATGACCCCGTGACAGTTGATTCCAGCACCGTACAAATAATATTTCCCCATTTAACCTCCGGCCTCCTGTGAAGGCTTTTCACATTCATATCTGGTAACAAATACATCCACTACTTTTTGTCTCACAGCAACACAGAACTGGTTTGTAAGAACAAAACATCCACTGTCTAAAACCACCTTATGATATTTCGGATTAATATTAATCACGAACACCCTCCTCGGCTTCCGTTTCAGACTGTCACAAACATTAGAGATTACCTTTTCAAAAATCTCCTTACCAAACGGATCAAAAAAGTAAAACCAGTTATAATTATCCAGTTCCGCCTGAACCTCTGCAGCATCGCCATGTATACAAACAACATTCTTATCTCTTCCACAGTCGATACCAAGTTTCCTGAAATTTGAAATCAAAACCTCATAGATTCCGGATTCATATTCCACTCCTCCAACCTTTCGAAATCCATAATCTAAAAAGGAAAGCATTGCACCGCCCTTTCCGCAGCCAAAATCAAAAATCGCATCCTGTTCCTGCGGAATACAATGACACTTATCCAATATTGGGAAAATTTCTTTTTGCGTAGTAAGCCGATAAGAATGCGCTCCTTTTATCCCATCAAGAAATTCCGTACTTTCAATCGCCGTAACTAAATTACAGTCATACAAATATTCCAACCACTCCATAAACTGTATATCACGTATACCGGTTTTTCTTTTCTGGTAAATTGTACTGACGTCATTCTCTCTGCAGATATAATCGTTCCCGTATACAATGTCATAGAAGTCGAAATAACTCTCATTCTTTTTGTAACCAAAGTGCTCCAGTTTCTCCTAATCTCCCGAAATTGTTATACATAGGTTTTAAGCTTATTCCCCAAATCCCTTATAAAATCGGTGTTTAGCCAATGTTTTTCTTTACAAACATATG
>CATJJD010000014.1 GCA_949740385.1 uncultured Lachnospiraceae bacterium | reverse complement strand
GGAGGAACAGCCCCATTTGCAGGAACGGAAACTGGTATGGGACAACTGCGCCGGCAAAGGATTTCTTACTGACCTCCGCACAGACTGCCATGGAAAGCGGCAGATACTGCAATGCTCACTGACTTCCTGCGGTCACGCCCGGCCGACCGCTCTCCTTTTTCACGATGCGCCGGAGCTGTCTGGATGTTGCGCCGATGGTACGGAGCTGTCCATAGCTTTGTATTTTATCGTTCACAGAGATACGGAAATCAGACAGGATTCCGGTCACGGTATAGTCTCCATGAAAGCTCTCGGTATCCAACCGAACGGTCTCACCGATTTTGGCATTGTAACCGTTAGCGGAGAGAAAATATTCACTGACAGCGACTTCATTCGCCTGTGTCGGGAGTTCTCCCTTTACCAGCTCCATCTGACTGCGGGCAATATACATCATATCGCTGTCGCAGTACACATAGGAGGCGATCGTGACCTTTTCCCCTTCATCCATCAGTTCAGAGATGGCTTTCCTCGCCCTCTCGACTTTTTCATCGCTGGCTTTCCTGTTACATTCCAGCATCTTCTCGTATTTTTTCATATTCTTCCTCCCATCCGTCTAAATTCTGCAGGATTATCTCCGACAGCATATCCCTGACCGCCCGTGTCTCATCGGCCAGCGTCTGGTTGCTCATCTTCCTGTAATATTTCACGTTCTGGACACTGCTGTGCCCCAGCAGCTTGGCGATGGTAAAATCGTCCAGGTGCATTTCTGTCAGTTTTGCCCCATAGTAGTGCCGGAACATATGGCTGCCGAAACCGAACAGCCTGCCATTGTCATCCCGCAGGTCTTCCTTATGGATCATTTCCACCACCTTGTTCTGCAGCCTGTTATACGGCAGGGGGTTCTCCGGGTTCTTATCGTCCACAAAGATGAATTTGGTCGGCCCGTGCCGTTCCTCCGTGTAGGCTATCGCCCTGCGGATCAGTTCCGCCAGTTCACGGCTCACCGGCTTTTCAAAAGTCTTTGTTTTCATCTGCCGTATCCTTATGATCGTTTCCCCGCCGCTCTCGTACAGGCAGTCCGTCTGGAGCGTCAGTGTGTCGG
>CATJJD010000013.1 GCA_949740385.1 uncultured Lachnospiraceae bacterium | reverse complement strand
TGTGTTATATCACGGGGGAATGAATATAGATTCGGCAAATCCGGATAAAAAGGATCGGGATTACCTGATTGTAAGTAAAGGACATGCAGCCATCGGGGTGTATGCAGTGCTTGCAGATGCCGGTTTTTTCCCGATAGAAGAACTGGATACTTTTGGGAAATACCAAAGCAGGCTTGGAGGGCACCCTGATTTTAACAAAGTTCCCGGAATTGAGGCTTCAACCGGTTCTTTGGGACACGGCTTTCCGATGGCGGCAGGGATGGCCCTGGGACTAAAAATGAAAAAGGAAGGACAGAAAGTGTTTTGCATTCTTGGTGACGGGGAGGCAAATGAGGGAAGTGTCTGGGAGACGGTTCTTCTTGCGGGGCAGTTGGGACTGGATAATCTTGTTTGTTTTTTTGATTATAACAATTCTATAGATAAATATGTGTCCTGGGGAAATATGTCAGAAAAGTTTGAGGCGTTTGGATGGGATACCATGGATATAGATGGACATGACCATCAGCAGATTTATGCAGCGATAAGTAAAGCCGAAACAGGAAAAAAACCGTTTGCCGTGATTGCCCATACAATCAAGGGGATTGGGTGCAGAACCATGGAAGAGGAACCGTCTGCATGGCATCACCGTTCTCCGTCAGCAGTGGAACTGGAAACTTTATTAAGGGAGCTTGGATAATAAATATGGGAATGAGACAGCAGTTTACAAAAACAATGCAGTACCTTAGTGACAATGATGAAAGGTGTATTACGTTATTGAACGACATAGGGGTATTTGCATTCCGCCATTTAAAAGAGAAATATCCGGACAGGGTATATAACCTTGGGATTTTGGAACCGGCATCAATTAGTATATGTGCCGGGCTTTCGCTGACCGGATTCATTCCGTTTTTCCATACGATTGCCCCATTTATTGTGGAACGTGGGTATGAGCAGTTGAAGGATGATTTTGGATACCAGAATATAAACGGTAATTTTATTTCCGTCGGGGCATCTTATGATTACAGCGGACTGGGAATGACGCACTACTGTCCTGGAGATGTCGGGGCACTGATGCAGATCCCCAATATGCAGATTATAGTA
>CATJJD010000012.1 GCA_949740385.1 uncultured Lachnospiraceae bacterium | reverse complement strand
TTTATCCCGGCATCCCAGCTCTCCACCAACTATGTGGAGAACACCGACGAGTGGATCGGCAAAAATATCGAAGTGCAGGTCATTACCGTTGACCCGAAGAAAAACAAGCTTGTCCTCTCCGGCAGAAGGGTTGCCCGCAAAAAAGAGGAGGAGGAGAGGAACCACCGCATCGCGATGATGGTTCCGGGCACGGTGATGGAGGGCACGGTGGAGAGCATTATGGGCTACGGCGCATTTGTCAGCCTCGGAAACGGCATCAGCGGGCTCGTGCACATCTCCCAGATCAGCCAGCGGCGCATCGGGTCGGTGAACGAGGTGCTAAAGGAAGGCCAGAAGGTGAAGGTAAAAATTATCGGCACAAACGACGGCAAGGTGAGCCTGAGCATGAAGGCCCTGGAGACTGTTATGGTGGACCGGCCGGAGGACACCCCTGCGGAGGAGTACATCTCCGGGGAGCGGGCATCCACAAGCCTCGGCGATCTTCTCGCCGGAATCAAACTGTAATCCGAAAGAAAAGGGGGCCGCACGCCCCCTTTCTTTACACTGCATTCTGATAATAATCCAGCACCTTCTTCACGTAGTTTTTCGTCTCGTCAAACGGCGGCACGCCGTTGTACTTCTCCACATTGCCCGGGCCCGCGTTGTAGGCGGCGAGCGCCATGGACAAATCTCCGCTGTACTGCTGTATGTAATCCGCGATCACCTTCGCTCCGCCCATAATATTGTCGTATGCATTGTAGGCGTCCGCAATGCCCAGCCCCGCCGCCGTGTCCGGCATCAGCTGCATAATGCCCATGGCACCTGCCCCGCTGGTTGCGGACGGATCGAAGCCGGACTCCGCCTTTGCAATCGCCTTAAGCAGGTTGACGTCCACGTTGTAGCGCGCCGCCGCCTCCGCAAAGTAAGCGTCCAGCTCCGGCGTGCAGGCGCCGGTTCCGGCCGCCGACGCAGTTTTCGGCTCCGTCTTTTCCGCCACCGGAGGATCTTGGTTTACCCTGCCGGCTGCCGCGGTCTTCGCCGCCGGATTAAAGCCGAGAATCCGCTGAATCGTCTCCACCGACACGCTCCCCGACTCGCTG
>CATJJD010000011.1 GCA_949740385.1 uncultured Lachnospiraceae bacterium | reverse complement strand
TTAATCGACAATGTGTAATCAAGTTCACAGTGCTTTTTATCTACTATTATCAGTTTATTTCTGCAATTTATTTTTCCAAAGATTTGAAAATCATCTTCAGAAATTCCATCTTCTCCAGGTAGCAAGATGTATAAATTATCATAATTTACTCTCTTTTTTCTTTCATTCCACTTTGACGCAGCTTCAACTTTGGTCTTGTAATGATTAAAATAAATCAAGACATCATCTAACCTGCCAACCGGATAATCGTATTCTGTATCAACAAATTCCAGATCCATATTCAAATAATACTCAATATTTGCTGCAAATCTTACAAACTGATCATTCCGAATAAACAAATTTATTGTCGGCGAATTGAACCTCTCACCAAGTCTGTGATAGATACACCCCCCCATACAATTAGAGGAAATTATAGTAAAATCATGTACTTTTAAGCGACTTCTCAGATCTGCTTCATACTTTCGATAATATGCGTCAATTAAATTTCCGAAAAATTTTAGATACAGTTTTTTTAGTGTATTTCTCATCTATGTAATCTCCCTTTAAAACATTGGCACACATTCTGTTAAAACATTCAATCATCCCCACAATATAATAAAAAATAAGCGGATTTATCATAATACTAATAGCCCCAGCCGACAATCTCATTCCATTCGCGAATAAAAGTTTTTTCACATGCTTTCTGACATCATATTCTTCAATTAACCTTAAATACAGATTTTTATTTTTAACTTTTGCAAATGCATTAGCAATCGAAACCAACATTCTCGGGTACATATAGTTGAAAAACTCTTCTGAAGCGCTGTAACCGATATCCCGCATATACTTATACGCTCGATTCACCGAAACTATTGCATCCGTATGCCTCCATGTGACATTCTTTGTTGCAGAATCAGAATTGTCTCTGTAATAATACAGATATGTGCACGTACAATAAGCATGGTTTATATGACACATATACTTCCATGCAAACAGATTATCTTCACTAAATTTCAAATCATGATCAAAATTCAAATTGTAGTTCAATATGATCTCTCGTTTATACAAATAACATGTGAATACAACAGGAATGTC
>CATJJD010000010.1 GCA_949740385.1 uncultured Lachnospiraceae bacterium | reverse complement strand
TTGCTCTCCGGCGGACTGGATTCTTCTCTGGTATGTGCGATTGCGGCAAAAATAAGCAGAGAACCGATCCGCACCTTTGCAATTGGTATGAGAGAAGACGCCATTGATTTAAAATATGCAAGACAGGTGGCGAATTATATTGGAAGCGACCATACAGAGGTTTATATGACAGAGGATGATGTAATTTCTTCTCTGGAAACAGTCATTCAGCTTCTTGGAACCTATGATATTACGACGATCCGTGCATCTATAGGAATGTATCTCGTGTGCAAATCCATCCATGAACAGACGGATATACGTGTTCTGTTGACAGGTGAAATATCGGATGAGCTCTTTGGATATAAATATACGGATTTCGCACCGGATGCAGCGGCATTTCAGGCGGAGGCGCAAAAACGAATCCGGGAGCTTCATATGTACGATGTCCTTCGGGCTGACCGCTGTATATCCGTAAACTCACTGGAGGCAAGAGTTGCCTTAGGCGATCTGGATTTTGTAAAATACGTAATGTCCGTAAATCCGGAATTAAAAATCAACACTTACGGAAAAGGGAAATATCTGCTGCGCCGCGCATTTGAAGCCGGCGATTATTTACCGGATGAAATTTTGTGGAGAGAGAAAGCAGCATTTTCAGATGCGGTCGGACACTCTATGGTAGATTACTTAAAGGAGTATGCAAGGCTTAAATATACAGATGAAGAGTTTGAAAGTATGTGTAAGGAATATGTGTACGCCAGACCGTTCACAAAGGAATCATTGCTATACCGGCAGATTTTTGAAACATATTATCCGGGGCAGGCAGAGATGATCGCCGGCTTTTGGATGCCGAACAGAGAATGGGAGGGCTGCGATGTGAAAGATCCTTCCGCAAGAGTGCTGTCAAACTACGGGGACAGCGGAAAATAGCGTTATCTGGCGGAATAATTATGACAAAATACATATTCATAGCCGGGGTGTTGTTTCGGTTGCATGAGCTTCATCGCCTTCGCGATAATTTTATAGCGTAAAGCTGCAGCTTATGAGCAGAATACTCTATACAGCAGGAGGGAATAAAGTAATGGCTA
>CATJJD010000009.1 GCA_949740385.1 uncultured Lachnospiraceae bacterium | reverse complement strand
TTTCTTTCGTGGAGTGGGGCTCCACTCCGGCGCAGTGGGGCTAAAATTCCGTGCATGTGGAGCTGCTGGTCCGGTATATGCAATGTAACCGTATCAACCCCCTTATCGATTTGTTAGATCACCGAGCCCTTGTTCTATTGTCATTTTATCAGGTTAAGAGGCGTATCTGTAAAACGGATTTTACTTCTGCTTTAAATCAGATGGTTTTTGCTTGGTGCTGGCATCATTATATTTTGCTACCAAGGGTAACTGTAAAATGAATTTTACACATATAAAAAGGGGGCCATTCGCTCTGAATGGCCCCCCTGGAGAAAAATGGTTTATGCACGATAGGACAATTCCCAAACATCTGCATAGGTGCAAAGGGGATCGTCCGAAAGAATACACATGAGGATAAAACACTCATAGGGATTCTGGACATATATTTCACCCAAAAAGCATTTTTCGAGAATAGCGTCCATGGAGGTTTGAAACTGTATATACCGGGTTTTGGGGTCTGGATATATGTCCAGCTTTTGTGAGAATACGAAAAAATTGAGGGTAATTAAATCAAACCGCGTCACCTCAGCATTGCCAGAAAGGATGTTTCCGATTCGCTGACGGCTAAAGCGCTTGCCTGAAAACTGTTCGTTCAGCGCGGATATCCTACCTGGGGTCAGATTGCCATGGCGGTCCTTTGGAATGGACGCGCAGATCATATGCTCAAGGTCGCTTTCCGTGATATCTTCACGATGGAACACCTTTTGAGAGCGACGGAATCGATCAATGCGATCTCGCTTTTCCACCTCGTACATGCGGTCATTTAGGGAAAGTCTGTGAATATACTCCCGGACGGCGGTGTGCTGCCTTTCCTCCTCGCTGGCATTATACAACCGGGCAACCAGATCCCTGGCCTCATTGTACAAGGTATCAAAGCACTGCCTGGCCGCAAAACTCATTTTGGATATGGTCTTATTTTCTTTCAACTTTGCAAGGTAGGCCATCAAAGCGGCATCGTTGTGGAGGGAATTCATGCTGTGTCGCATACCGATGGTATGTTCGCTGTAAATGAGGCCCATGT
>CATJJD010000008.1 GCA_949740385.1 uncultured Lachnospiraceae bacterium | reverse complement strand
CATTTTGCTGCCATACCTTAAAACTTCCATCTCTCTCACTTTGCATATGTACATTTGCGCGATATTTCGGCCAGTACAAACCAATGTCATGCAAGCTCAGAACAATGAGTGCCTCCTTTACAAATTTCCAGTAGTTCTGTACCGTACATCCATCATACCTTCCTAACACTTTCGCATAATGCTTGAAAAACCTGCACTCCGGTGTCACATCGTTATCTGCAAAATACTTTTTCGTGAGTACGGATACATTTTTAAACAGCGCCTCATACTCTTCTTCTGTCCTTAAATCCTCTGTAATTGATGTCATCTTCTTAAGTTCCTCAACAGTGCCGAACCATAACATATCCGATATAAAAAAAGGCATAAACATGCTGCCATTCGTGGTAGAGAGTGCTATAAGCCTTCTGTTTTGACCATCTACACAACTTGGAAATTTCTCAGTAAGTGACAATAGAAAAGTGATGACATTATCCCTGTACAGTCTCTGGTCTGTTCTGGTTTTTAAAATAAAAAGCCTGTTTCTTTCCTCTGCACATTGTATGCCAGCCTTAGTTCCTTTCAACTGATAATTGAAATTTGCCGGTCCTGAATATCCTGGCAGATCATTTAAAAGAACTTCAACTCCAAGCTCCCTCATTTTTTCGACTGTCACTTCATCTGACCCTTTCCATGTAGAAACAATAATCAGAATGCCGGGATACTGTCTTTTATACAGCTTTAATGTCTCGTAAGTAAAATCATCTTCAGTTAAAAGCGGTCCCTGCATTACAACTGCAACATCAGAATAACAATTCTCATTAACCAGATTGAGGATTTTCATCTCATCAGTACACTTTGGCCTGGTATTATAGGTCAGATAATACGCCCCCATGTCATCTATACTTTCTGCTACAGAATCCATATTTACAGATAATGATCTTTTCTCTCCAATTACTACCTTCATTATTGCATACGGAATAGTGTAAAAAAATCTTATCAGCTTCCTGACTATATTCTTAACCATCATTTCACCATATCATATTTCGTATCTATGCCAGCTTTTTCAGATATATTTTAT
>CATJJD010000007.1 GCA_949740385.1 uncultured Lachnospiraceae bacterium | reverse complement strand
GCCGGGGAGGGCGGGGCGGTCACAACGGACAGTGAGGAATATTACAGAAAACTGGTTCTCGCCCATACACACGGAATCACACACGATGCGGAGTTCATGGAGGACGGTCCGCATGAGGGAGTCTGGTACTATGAACAGGTAAGCCTGGGGTACAACTACCGCATGACAGATTTTCAGGCGGCCCTCCTTTTGAGCCAGCTGAAAAAGCTGGAGACCTTCAAGGCCAGGAGGAAGGAGTTTGTAAACCGGTATAACGAAGCGTTTAACGATATATCGGAAATTATGGTACAAAAGGAAATACCGGAGTCTGACACCTGCAGGCACCTGTATATCATCAGACTGGATATGGATAAGCTGACGTGCACAAGACGTCAGTTTTTTGATGCGATGAGTGCGGAAAACGTCCAGCCGCAGGTGCACTATGTGCCGGTGTACTGGTTCCCGTATTACAGGCGTCTGGGCTACGAAAAAGGGCTCTGTCCGGTGGCGGAGGACTTGTACAGAGGCATCATGAGCATTCCGCTGTATCCGAAGATGACAGACCGGGATGTGGAGGACGTCATTCATGCAGTGAAAAAGGTTGTGGAGAATTACAGAAAATGAAAACCATTGCAATCATAACAGCCCGCGGCGGCAGTAAAAGAATCCCAAAAAAGAACATAAAGGGCTTCTGCGGAGAGCCGATCATAGCCTACAGCATTAAGGCCGCACTGCAGGCGGCATGCTTTGACGAAATCATGGTTTCGACCGACAGCGAGGAGATCGCGGACACCGCGCGAAAATACGGGGCGTCCGTTCCTTTTATGCGTAGTGAGCGGACGAGCAACGACTATGCGGTCACTGCAGATGTGATGGAAGAGGTTCTGGCGGAATATGACCGCCGGGGAAAAAGCTTCGACGCGTTCTGCTGCATCTATCCGACCGCGCCCTTTGTCACCGCAGAAAAGCTCATCCGGGCAATGGAGCTGTATCAGGCAACCGCTGCGGATGCGGTTGTAACTGTTGTGCCGTACAGCTTTCCGCCGCAGCGGGCATTTGTAATCCGGGT
>CATJJD010000006.1 GCA_949740385.1 uncultured Lachnospiraceae bacterium | reverse complement strand
ATGTGCTGCCCGCCCATGCCAGACATCTGCTTGTGATCGAGAACCGAAAGGTTCGAAAGATTGAGCTGGAGGAGAGCATCACAAATCCAGGCGTATTCTGGAATTATTTTTATAACGATAAATACATCTTTCTGTTTCCGCACCACTATCCGTATCTTGTCCGGTTTGAAATTGCGACCGAAAAGGTCTGCTACGTGGAAGGCACCCGGGAATTTCAGCTGCGGAATCCGGACGGGGCACGGCTTGGCGGCGGATTTGCCCCTTACGGGAAAAAGCTTGTGATTGCGTCGCCCGCGGACAGTCAGTTTGCGTTTCTTGATATGGACACGCTGAAGGTGCAGGTCATGGAATGCCCGACCGGATGCGGCGGGGGAACAGCGTCGATTGTGCCGGACGGGGACGAGCTGTGGCTGCTTCCGATGAAGGGCATGTCGGTCACCTGCTGGAATCCGAAAACCGGAGCCGTGGCGGAATATGATAAGCTGCCGAAGAGCTTTCGTTCGGTCAAATGGCCTTACGATACGGAGTGCGGGGAGAGACCGTTTTTCAGTCTTGCCATCGCGCGGGAGGAGGACAGGGAGACGATCGTCATCGCGCCGTACCGCGGAAACGGCTATCTCTCTCTGGACCGGGAGAGCGGAGAATTTTCGGAGTGGAAGCCGGACGTGCCGCTTGCGCTGCGGGCGGAGAACGGGTATTTTCTGACGGATGTGATGGGATTTTTCCCGCTCACGTTTCTGCCTCAGAGCGGGAAAAAACGAATGCTGTGGGATTCTCCGGGGCGAAGGCTGTACGAGGCCGATCTGACTACAAAGAAGTGCAGGGAAATTGCGATCACGCTGGATTTTGATGAGGTGAAGGCCCGGGAGCCGGGATTTGCACCGTACAGCGAGTGGATGCCGTACTGTCTGGGAGAGGGGGCGTTCAATTCGCTGAAAAATCTGCTGGACCATGCGATAACCGGAAATGCTTTTGACCGAAAACGGCAGCTGGAAGCATTTTCGAAAATAAACGCCGACACGGCGGGGACAAGATCGGAAGAGCGT
>CATJJD010000005.1 GCA_949740385.1 uncultured Lachnospiraceae bacterium | reverse complement strand
TGTACCATATAGGTGCTGTCATTTGCCGCGATCACCTTGTCGCAATGGCAGGCAATAATCGTTGCGGCACTTGCACAGAGGCCGTCAATCCGCGCCGTCACGGCTGCTTTGTGCTGCTCTAACAGGTTCCCGATTGCCTGCGCGGCAAATACATCGCCGCCGCCGCTGTTGATCCGCACCGTTATCTCACTTACAGCCCCCAGTTTGTTCAAATCATCTGCAAACTGTTTCGGGGTTACTTCATCTCCCCACCAGCTTCTGTCTGAGATATCGCCGTACAGCAGCAGTTCGGCGCTTGTGCCGTCTGCACAGCTGCGAAAATTCCAGAATTTATTAGGCATGGTTTTCCTCCGTTTTCTTCGGCTGCTTGTCTTCAAAAGGTATCTCATTGAAATTCATTGGCTGCGGATGCACAATTTCATCGACGTCCCGCTTGAGCTTTGCTTCTATAAGCCGCTGGCGGATATTCCTTGTGAAGTCGCCGCCGGTCATTTGGGCAGTCTCCTCCTGTGCGGTGCTGAAGCAGTTTTCTACCCGCTTCTCCGCCGCGGTTACCTCCTGCACCGGATTGAGGTTGGTTCTCGCGGGGCCATTCCATACACAGCCTGTGTATGCTTTCCGGATAGCCGGGTCTGCGAAAAAGCCCGGCGCATGGATTCGTCCGCGTGCGACCGCCTCTGTAAGCCACGCCTCGTAAACCGGCTGGCAGAAATCATCAATGAACCAGCCACGCATCATGCCGCAGGAGCGCCAAAATTCATTGAGCGCGCCCCTGGCCGCGCTGTAGGATGCAACAAACTGCTTGTACAGCACTTCAGGAGGGATTTCCAGCGCCGCGCCGATTTGTTTAATCAGGGCGTCGGTAAAAGCGTCGTAGCCGGTCGTCGGGTGCTTCGGGTCTGCAAATTCAACGCTTTCTCCCTGAGCAAGACCGACAACCGAACCATTCCCCAATTCAATGCTTCTCGGATCGGCTTCATCAATCAGCTGTTCCCGTGGAATAACCTCTCCCACCGGCCTTTCGTCAGATGGAAGATCA
>CATJJD010000004.1 GCA_949740385.1 uncultured Lachnospiraceae bacterium | reverse complement strand
GGTTGGGTAGCCGATCATCGCCGATCCGCCTCCCAGCAGCGCAATCGGCCTGTTTCAGGCCATCTGCAGACGCTTCATCAGACACAGCGCCATAAAATGCCCCACATGCAGACTGTCCGCCGTCGGGTCAAACCCGATGTAGAACACCGCCTTTCCGCTGTTAATCAGCTCTTTGATCTCCTCCTCGTCCGTCACCTGCGCAATCAGCCCTCTTGCAACCAGTTCCTCGTACAAAGTCATAATTTACCTCCTTAAACTCCCAGAGAAAACTTCTCTGTCAACAAAAAAATCCCCCGTCCATATAAGGACGAGGGGGATCTCCCGTGTTACCACCTTAATTCGCACACTGCTCACGCAGCATACCTCCGCAAGTCGCCTGTATGCCGTCTCACAAACCACACACAGAAAACTCCGGCCGCTATAACGTGCGCCACTCCGTTGCCTCCTACTAAACCACTCGTTCGGATCAAAGCTCGGGGATGTATTCCCTGCGGTGCATCTCCGATGCATCGCCCCAATCTGCGGTGCATCTCCTGCGGTGCATCTTCGATGCCTCGCCCCAATCTGCGGTGCATCTCCGATGCATCGCCCCAATCTGCAATACATCTTCAATCTACCCAACCGCCCTCAAAAAATCTGCTTCCCACGCACCTCTCATCCCCCGGTTGCTTTCTGTCTGTTCCGCAAATCGGTACTTGTTCCCGTCATAGCCTTTCTCTGATTTAATTAACGCTAATTATATGCATTCCCCGCCGTTTTGTCAACCGAAAAATCGTATAATCTAAAAATCAGCTATCTTCTCCCACTCCTCTTCCTTAAACCCCACCAGCACCGCATCCTCCGTCACAAGAATCGGTCTCCTGACAAGCATCCCGTCCGTGGCAAGCAGAGTGATCATCTCCTGTTCGTCCATATCCGGCAGCCGGTCCTTAAGCCCCATCCCCCGGTACAGCATCCCGCTGGTATTAAAAAACCGCTTCACCGGCAGGCCGCTTCTTTTGATCCAGTCCGCAAGCTCCTCCGCCGTCGTCTTCATG
>CATJJD010000003.1 GCA_949740385.1 uncultured Lachnospiraceae bacterium | reverse complement strand
GCCGCGCACGAGCGTCTCCTGCGGATCGGGTTCGCGCGTCGCCGAAGCAAAGTCGTTGTTGCAGAGCTGCTGCCAGGCAACGTAGACGGGATCGGAAGCGTCGGCAGCCTCGATATGCGGTTTCACGCGGGCGAAGTCTTCGGCCGTACCCAAAATGCAGGGATGCGCGAACGTATAGTCGACCCAGACATCCTTGTCTGCGGGCGTAAGGTCGATCTCTCCGTCATACAGATAGTCGGTGCAGGCCGTGGTCCCCAAGAGGGCGCACGACGCTGCAATGGCTGAAATTATCATCTTTTTCATGTTACGGTTCATTTGGTTGGATTAGAAACTCGGGGCATCGTCGAGGTGAGCCTTGGCATAGGCTTCCATGTCGGCAACGCTTTTGAAGGTACGAACCCAGTAGATGTTGTACTTGACGGGCAGAACGGTCGTTCCGGCAGTCACCGTCATGTCGGCGATCTTGAACTGGAAAGTTGTCAGGTCGGTCGGCGCCGTATCGGAGAGCTGCGCCTTTCCGCCGCCGAAAGTACCGTTCTTCAAGTCGTAATAGTAGACCGGAATACCATCGTTGCCCCTGAATTCCGTATACTTGTTAAAACTGTTTCCGAAAGAACCCAAGTTCGGCGCCGCATCAAGCGTAATACGACAATCTCCCACCTGGTGCGTCTCTTTCGGGTTGGTCATCTTGATGGCCAGGATGGGATAATTGCCCGGATGCACCGTGGTCGTGCCGTCGCGGCGCCAGTCGCCGCGGCCCTTGCTGCCGGTAGCGGCCGTAATCTGAACGAAATTATCGAACCAGTCCATGGAGGCGCCTGCCGTAACGGACTTCCACCGCAGGTTGTCCTTGTCCCCATAGGTATCGCGGATGTAGCCCTCGCCTACGGTGAAGTCGACGGTGCTGGCATAGCCCGTTTCGGGGCAGGTCAGCGTAATGGCGACGGTGCCGCCTTTGAGGAAGATGACCTTGCCGGCATCGGTAACCGTAGCAACATCGGGATTGGACGACGACCATTGG
>CATJJD010000002.1 GCA_949740385.1 uncultured Lachnospiraceae bacterium | reverse complement strand
GGAGCTGAAAAACCAGCTCATACAGCAGGGCAGATATACGGACTGCGTTGATGAACTGATATTTAAGGTCGTAAACGCACCCGTCAAGAGAGTGAAAATTGAATATGTCTAAGGCACATCACAGAGCCGCTTATTCTTATTGATTTTCTCACAAGTCTGTCGGCTCTGCGTCTGTGCGTCTGGCTCTTTGATTATGTTTCATTTTAGCTCTGTATTTGCGTTTCAAGTATTTTAATAACTGTTATATGCAAATTCTGTGCGTCAATCAAACTTTCCTGTTTGCATTTCGGGCAATAAAGCGGGAAATTTTTCAGTTCCGTATCTTTCCGTATTCGCAATCTGGTTTTATTTCCACAAACAGGACAATGTACCCATTCAAATAATTCCATACCTATATCCCTCTAACTTTCTAAACTCTTGAAAAACTTTACGGCAAGTAGACCTATGATACAGACAAGTATTCCTGTTGGGAGCAGTACAAGAAAAACTGTATTGCTAAACTTGTCAAATAATATTCCATAAATCATTTGCCCTAAAGGTTGGGCGCACATGGAAATAGTAGCGACGTATGCCATCACTTTTCCTGTTAAATGGTTTGGGGTTCTTTGCTGTATCATTGAGAGGGCAAAGATAGAAAAAATGCAAGCGGCAATCTGCATACCACAAAAAGCAATGATATTGACAAAGTATTTTGTAATTGCTGTTGTTGGGAAAAGAAAAATAATACCCGCGGGAATAAGTAACGCCCCAAGTGCCATGACTACGATTGATAGCTTTCCGGGGTTCATCTTCTCTATCAACAATCCGGCTGCAATACTCCCAATAATTGCAGAAAACCCTAATGCACTTTCCGCAAAGCCATAGTATTCAGCATTTAAGCCCAATACATTTCGTACAATATAAGGCAGACCAACCATAGCTGTTCCTATTACAAAGAAACTAACCAATGCGCTTAAAAGTAACATTTTCAAAATACAAGATTGCTCTTTGCCTATAAACCGAATACTTGTTAG
>CATJJD010000001.1 GCA_949740385.1 uncultured Lachnospiraceae bacterium | reverse complement strand
TTAAACAGCAGAACAGCGGCTGCAGCAGAACAGACAGCTACAGCAGAACAGATGCTGCAGCAGAACAGACAGGAGAAAAGTATGAAGTATTGGTATGTGGCAGTGACTGTGGACGGCAAGGATACAATACTGGCGGCGGAGAGAACGCTTGCGGCCCTGGGCGAAGCGCTGGGCTTTCGGCCGAACGCAGTTAACTATTATTATCAGAAAAAACTGGTTTGCGGAAATCTGAACGCCAGGATTATCCGCTACCCGGAAAATATGCAGGAGGCGGCGGTATGGAGCGGCTGAGAAGAATTGCGGCACTGCTTGTTCTTGCGGCGGCGGTCTTTCTGGCGAAACATGCGTTTCGGGACTGTTTCGGGGCGGTCAGAGAGCATATTCAGGAAGGAATCGAGGCGGCAGACACGTATCTGGAGGAGAGAGGACTGGGCCCGATCAGTGACGAGTATCTGAAACAGGAAGAACGGTATCGTCACCTTTCACAAAATATTGTAAAAATTGGCAGTTTGTACTGGTAAAATTGTTTCGTTTGTGGTAGGATAGATATGAGGTATATAAGCAAATATACACAATAAATAAAGGGGGATTATCTCATATGGCAAAAGAACTAGTTGCAATGCTGCTGGCCGGCGGGCAAGGCTCAAGACTTTACGCTTTGACCCAGAAGCTTGCCAAGCCGGCAGTACCTTTCGGCGGCAAATACCGCATTATTGATTTTCCGCTTTCAAACTGTGTGAATTCCGGCATTGATACGGTCGGAGTGCTGACGCAGTACCAGCCGTTTGTGTTGAATGAATATATCGGAAACGGACAGCCGTGGGATTTAGACCGTCTGCACGGCGGCGTACATGTGCTTCCTCCGTATCAGAAGGCATCCGGCTCCGACTGGTACAAGGGAACGGCGAATGCAATCTATCAGAACATCGCGTTTATCGAGCGCTATGATCCGCAATATGTGATTATCCTCTCCGGTGACCAGATCTGCAAGCAGGACTACAG